>JBAUZR010000217.1:0-5247 GCA_049585375.1 Acidobacteriaceae bacterium | reverse complement strand
GGAGAGAGATTCGATTGCTTCGAGGTCCCGTTCGTTCTCAGCAGCACGGCGGAAGCGCGCCGGAAGAAAAAGTCTCGCGTTTTCCGGGCCTGATCTGGCTCCTGTCATTGTTGGTTTGCGTGCTGGTCGTGGCAGTGGCGTTCGCGTATTTCGATGTGCCGATAGCCCGTCGCGTCTTTGGAACTCTGAGCCCCGCCGAAAACCTGGCGAAGGGATTGACCAGTGCCGTCCTTCTCAGTGCTGAAGCAGCTGTTGCCCTGACGCTGATCGTCGTCCGGATCACGCGGGGACGATTGTCGCCTTTGGGTGAGGCGGCCGCGCTCGCGTGTCTCACCTCCATCTGTGCTTTTTCCGTGAACGACAGCGTCCTGAAGTTCTTTTTCGGCGTGCCGAATCCTTCGGCCGTATTACATGGAGCCCGTCATGCTTTTAATCTCATGAGCGGCTCTGCGAGCAATAGCTTTCCCTCGGGCCATATGGTTCTCTCCGGCGCCTTTGCCGGTGTTTTCATGCGACTCTATCGACGCAGTATCGTGCCCTTCTCCGCACTGCTGCTCATTGGGGCAGCGCTGCTGGTCGTGGGTGACTGGCATTTCCTCAGCGATGCCATCGCCGGAATGTTTGTCGGCGTCTCCGCCGGCCTTCTGGCCGGCGAGGTCTGGTCTGCCCATTCCAGTCGAACGTTGCGTGGCCGGTAATCCTGCAGACATCGCAGGACGCGAATCGGGCGACAAATCATCGTCTTGACCTTTCGTGCAAACCGCGTACATACTGGTTGGTATGTTGCTGGCGCCGAAGAAGCTGCAACGCAGAGCGGCAAGGCTGCGCGATCCTGAGGGCACGCGACAGCGCCTGTTGCAGGCTGCGTTTCGCGAGGTTTATCGATACGGGTTCCAGAGCGCCGGGATCGATACCATTCTCGCTGCCACCAACGTCACCAAAGGAGCGCTTTACTACCACTTCGAGAGCAAGGAGGCTCTGGGCCATGCCATCATCGAGGAGATCGTCGCGGAAATCACCAGGGACCGGTGGTTACGTCCTCTGGGGCAGAGCAAAGACAAGAATCCTGTTGATGCTTTGATCGGCATCGTAAAGGCGATACCCGCTCGGCCAGGCGATGTAAAGCGCGGTTGCCCCCTGGTCAATTTGACGCAGGAGATGTCTCAGCTCAACGAACAATTTCGAAGGCGGCTGGAGAGAATCTTCAAGGCCTGGCAGGAGGGCATTGCCACCGCTTTGCGAGAGGGGCAGCATACGGGAACAGTCCGCCGCGACCTGGATCCCGAAGAGACCGCGAGCTTTTTGATCGCGATGGTCGAAGGCTACGAAGTGCTCGCAAAGAACGCGCAGGACGCGAAGGTGTGGAATATGGGGATCAAGAATATCGTGAACTGGTTGAATTCTCTTCGGGCGGCGGGCAAGGACAAGCGGGGCTGACTGATTGAAGCCTCGTCCTGTTACATACCAACCGGTTGGTAGGTTAACAATATTTAAATCGCTGGGGGCCGAACATCACACATGAAAGGGGATGAACAATGACGAGGATCACAGTGTCGCGCAGGAAGCTGTTCGCAACGGGGGCGTACGTGCTGGCGGGTGCAGTGGCCCTGCCGGGATCGGAAAGAGCCAGCGCGCTGAGAGGACAAAACGTAGTGAACGAGGAGATCGTCCGTCAATGGTACGCTGCGTGGGAAAACAAGGACCTGGGCACCTTCAATGCCCTGCTCGCCGACAACTTCACCTTTACCAGCGCGGCCGGCGACGACCACATCAGCAAAAGCACCTTCAAGTCGCGATGCTGGGACTCACAGGTTGATTCCATTGGGCATTTTGACCTGGAGCGCATCAGCACGGGCGCGGACGACGCTTTTGTGAAGTATCTTTGCCACACAAAGAATGGCAAATCGTTCCGGAACGTGGAGTACCTTCGCATCGCGAGCGGAAAGCTGGAATCAATTGAATGTTATTTCGGCGCCCAGTCCAACTTTCCGTCCGCGGTAAGCGCCGGGCAGAAGTAGGCTCCGGGCCGCCAGAACCAAGCTGCAGAGCACGAATACGTCAGGGATTGCGGTCGCATCCGGCATCATTCAGTTCAGCCGGGACCGTCAACACACGTCTTGCCATTCTCGAGCAGTCTGCAAAATTCGGAATTGGGGCGGCCATGGAACGCATGCTCCTGCATGTTCCTTCACGCACCGCGAACGGGGGGCCATGTCTTCCAGTTCGACAGGTCGCGGTTGACCATCGCTTCCATTTCCTCGATCTCCGGCAAGAGCCGGGCAGAAACGGTGCTGGCCGTCGCGTCGTTGATTTCCGGAAAAGGAGGTCCGCCAGCTACAAAAAACCTGAACAGGCTGGACTCCCGGACGGCCGATACTACATGGTCGAACCTGCGCGCTTTGCACCAGTCTGCCATTGTCGTTGCGGCCCGAGTCGCGAGATAGCTGCGCGGCTCGCTTAAAGACGTGACGGAGTAAACCTGTCGCAGCTGCGACTCATGCAGGTCGAAGCGAGGCACGTTGAGAAAATCACTCAGGCGTCTGACAAACGCACGGGGATCGCTGCTCAAATCGTCAAAGAAGTTGATGGATAGCTGTTCGGATGGGAAAAGTCCCTGCCAGTCACGTAAATGAGTAGCGTATTGGCCTGAGCTGAGCAATTCTGAATCTCGCTCCAGAGCCTCCTCGAGGCTCCACCGATACGTTCCATAAGCTCGCTTCAATCGATAAAGAGAGATCAGGCGCTGCACGGGGTGGCGGAAGATGAAAATCAGCTTCGCCCCGGGAAGCGTCGACTCAATGCGGGTGCGCGCGGCGGCTGAGGCAAAGTAGGTGGGAGCTATTTCCCCGACTGGCTGGCCGCCTCCCGAGCGCGGAAAATGGCTGAGGTACCAGTGCAAACCCCGCGAGAAATGGAGATCAAAAAATCGCGTTTCCTTGGTGGGCGCGGGAAGAATCGTGTGGTGCCTGAAGACCTGGTGGAGCCAGCTGGTCCCGGTACGCGGCGGACCCACCACGATAAAAGAAGGCATGCGGCGGTCCCGCAGAACCCCTGAACGTTCCCGATCACCAATCGCGAGCTCAGTCCCCAGTTCGCCGCTGGCAGAAATCGCGGCGAGAGAGTCAGAGGAATCTCCTGCGGCAGTCCAGGCCCGTCTCTGGTCTGATCCGTGAGTCTTGATCGTCCGCACCTTCCTGATCGACAAAAACGTGTTTGATGCTCCATCCCGCGATCAGGTTGGTTCGCTTGCAAGTCTCAAAACGGTCGAATCGGGCTTCTCTCTCCCGCAGTCTCCAAAATTCCTGGGATCGACGCCCGCTGCACGCAATGCCTCAGCACCGTGTCTCCATGAGCGCCGCAATCCCCGCGCCGATCACCGCCAATGCCGGATCCTCCGGCAGAACCTCCATCGTGTAGCTCTGCAGCGGGCTCATCTTGATCATGTCGTAGAGGTGCTGCTTCAGCCGCGGCAATTCCAGCCGTTGGATATCCCGCCCTGTGAAGTAAAATCGTCCCGCCCCTTCCAGGTGGATCTCCGAAGCCGTTGCCGCCGCCAGCGCGCAGTGCCAAAGCTCCACGAACTCCGCGCACCGCCGGTCGCCCTTCTTCGCCGCCGCGAACACCTCATCCGGCTCCATGTCCAGAAACCGCAGCCGCATCGCCCGATGCCCCATGATTCCTTCCAGGTGCCCGCGTCCGCCGCAGCCACAGTAGTTCTCTTTGGGATCGAGCGTCACCACCATGTGCCCGCCCTCCCACGGCCCCTCCGTCCACGGATAGCGCCCAAATCCGATCCCGTTGCCGATCGTCCACGCCCGTACCTGCCGGTCCAGTTGTCCGCGCGTCGCGGCAATGCCTGCGGCCACAGCATCGGCGTCGTTAAAGACGCTCAGCCTCACATCCACGCCGCGTGCCTTCAGGCCCGCCGCGATGCTCTCGCAAATGTGGCTGCCCTTCAGCTGCGGCAGATTGGGTGAATCGAGCAGAACTCCCTGATGCACAAAGCCTGGCATCGCGACGCCTGCGGCATCGATCGCTGAGCCAGCCGGAGCGCATGCCGCGATCGCGTCGCAGAGAATGGCGCAGAGGCTTTCTGTCGGCACCTCGATCAGCCCATTGGTAGCGTCCAGGTTCTCCGGAAACTCCCGCAGCGATCCTTGCAGAACGTTGTCCTCAATCAGACCCGCGACCACCCGGGTGGTCATGACGACGCCGATCGTCTTTGCCATGATTCCTCCGCGCCTAACCCTCGAAGCGGGCCAGTCGGTTGATGCCGGTGAACGCGGCGGCTTTGTAGCACTCTGCCAAAGTCGGATAATTGAACACCGTGTCGATGAAGTATTCCACTTTCCCGTTCAGCGCCATCACCGCCTGCCCAATGTGGACCAGCTCCGCGGCGCCCTCCCCGATGATGTGCACCCCCAGTACCTCATGGGTTTCGCGGTGGAAGATCAGTTTCAGCCGTCCCGTCGTATCGCCACGAATCTGCCCGCGCGCGATCTCGCGATAGTAGGCCACGCCGACCTCATAGGGCACATCTTCCTCGGTCAGCTGCTCCTCGGTCTTCCCGATAAACGAGATCTCGGGGATTGTGTAGATCCCGTATGGATAGAAACTCGGGTTGGAGATGACGTGTTCGTTCCCAAATGCCCGTTCTGCTGCGATGCGCCCCTGCTCCATTGAAACCGACGCCAGCGCCGGGAACCCAATCACGTCGCCCACCGCGAAGATATGCGGCACCTTCGTCCGGAAATCCTTGTCCACCGGGATGCGCCCACGATTATCCGCTTCGATCCCCGCTCCCGCCAGGTTCAGCTCGTCGATGTTGCCCTGCCGTCCGACCGCATACAGCAGAGCGTCGCCCGAGACCCGCTTTTTGCTCTCCAGATTCGCCACCACCGTCCCGTCCGGCAGTTCCTCCACGCTGCCCACCTCTTCGCCCAGCCGCATCGTTACCCGGCTGTCCCGCAGGTGATAGCTCAGCGCCTCCACAATTTCCTGATCGGCGAACTCCAGCAGGCGCGGCCGCTTTTCAATCAGCGTCACCCGCACTCCCAGCGCTGCAAACATGCACGTGTACTCCACCCCGATCACCCCGCCGCCCACCACCATCAGGCTCTTGGGCAGATCCGGCAGATCCAGCACCTGGTCGCTGTTGATAATCGTGCTGCCGTTCATCGGCACCTTGGGCGATGACGCCGGCCGCGTACCCACCGCGATTACGATGTTGTCGGCCTCGTACGTATT
>JBAUZR010000216.1:0-3336 GCA_049585375.1 Acidobacteriaceae bacterium | reverse complement strand
AACCTTCACCGATGTCGCAGAGAAGGCCGGCGTCCAGCTGGGCAACTGGTCGACCGGCGCTACCTTCGGCGATTATGACGGCGACGGGCGCCTGGATCTTTTCGTTCCGGGCTATGTTCACTACGACATCAGTCAGCCGCCTGTTCCAGGGTCCGCGGCGGTTGCCTTTGCGTCCTGCAACTTCCGCGGCGTGCCGGTCATGTGCGGTCCTCGCGGCCTGCGTGGGGAGCCGGATCACCTGTTCCACAACAATGGTGACGGCACCTTTACGGATGTGAGCGAAAAGGCGGGCGTCAGCGATCCTAACCGCTATTACGGCCTCGGCGCCGTCTTCGCCGATGTGAACAATGACGGCAAGGTTGATCTCGCGGTCGCTGATGACTCCACGCCGAACTATCTTTACATCAACAAAGGCAACGGCACGTTTGAAGACGACAGTTACGCCTCAGGCTTCGCGGTCAATGGAGACGGCCGTGAAATCGCCGGCATGGGTGTTGCAGCAGGGGATTACCGCAACAACGGTTTGCTCGATCTGCTGGTTTCAGATTTTTCTGACGACTACGACTTGCTTTATCGAAACGATGGGGGCGCCAACTTTACCGATGTGAGCTATCAGGCTGGAATTGCTCAGGACAGCATTCCGTTTCTTGGATGGGGCACAGGCTTTCTCGATTTCGATAACGATGGATGGAAAGACGTCATGGTGATCAATGGCCATGTCTATCCACAAGTGGATCAGCATGACTGGGGAACCAGCTTCGCGCAGCGTCCGCTGCTGTATCACAACCTGCAGGGGAAGAAATTCGCGCTCGAGCCGGCGGTCGAAGGTACAGGGTTGGCTGAAACGTTCGCCGGGCGGGGCGCCGCGTTTGGCGACCTGTTCAATGATGGCAAGATCGATGTGGTCATCAACGTTCTGGATGGGCACCCTGTGCTATTGCGGAATGTAAGTCCAGACAGGAACCACTGGGTGGAACTGAAGCTGGTGGGCGGCCCGAAGAGCCCGCGGGATGCGGTGGGGGCGACGGTGTATCTGACGGCGGGAGGACTGCGGCAACGAGGGGATGTGCTCAGCGGGGGGAGCTATCTTTCTTCCAACGATCCGAGGGTTCATTTCGGAGTAGGGGACGCGACAGCAGTAAGTCTGGTGGAAATTCACTGGCCGAGCGGGTCAGTGGAGAAGCTTAAGCTGCCTGGCGTTGACCGAATTTATACGATCACCGAAGGGCGGGGGATCACCGGTGTCTTGCCGGCTCAAGCGGGCAGACCGTGAAGGGCGGGGAACCAGCGGAGGCTCGTAAGCAGAGCGAATCAATTCTTGGAGCGCAAGTCAGGACAATGAGGACGAGGATGCAGAGTGGAGCAGGGGAAGGAGCAGCGGGAATGTCAGGCATGAGGAAGGTGCGGCGTCATTGGGTTCTGGCGGGGCGGTGGGCGGCGATTGCCGGAGCGGCGCTTGCGGTTGGGGCTGTGGCCGGCGCGCAGGAGCCAGTGACGGTGCGAACGCCTGCAACTCCGCTGGTGGTGCACGATCCTTATTTCAGCGTGTGGTCGTTTGACGATGCGCTCAATGAGGGTCCGACGCGACACTGGACGGGGACGGAGCAGCAACTGAACGGCGTGATCCGGGTGGACGGGCGTCCGTACCGGTTCATGGGCGATGCGCACGATATACCGGAGCTTCCCCAGGTATCGCGGGCGATCTGGCCGACGCGGACGATTTATGAGTTTGGGGGGCAGGGAATTCACCTGACGGCGACGTTTTTTACGCCGGCATTACCGCAGGACCTTGATGTATTATCGCGGCCGCTGACCTATCTGATATGGACGGTGAAGTCCACGGATGGGCAGGCGCACAAGGTGCGGCTCTTGGTGAGCGAGAGCGCTCAGCTGGCGGTGAACGATGAGCATGAGAGTGTGGTGTGGGGCACGAGCCGCGTCGGTGATATGACCGTGATGCAGATGGGCGATAACCAGCAGCCGATGCTGGAGAAGGCCGGCGACAACCTGCGCATCGACTGGGGCTGGGCGGATCTGGCGGTTCCGGCGCAGACGGGCGTGTCTACCGAGATCGTGGGGGGGCATGCATTTCATCATGAGGCGACGAGCGGAGCTTCGGCGGCGGAGGGCGACGACCTGGATATGCCGCGGGCGCCGCGGGTGGATCTGCCGATGATGGTAGTGAACTTCGATCTGGGCGAGGTGTCCGGCTCGCCGGTGACGCGGCGGGCGATGCTGGCGTACGACGATCGAGAGGCAGTGGAGTATCTGCATCGGCAGCTGCCGGACTACTGGCGGCGCGACGGGCAGACGTTCGCCGGGATGCTGCAGGCGGCGGAGCGCGAGCAGGACGGGCTGCTGACGAAGGCGGTGGCGTTTGACCGGGCGCTGGTGGAAGACCTGACGAATGCGGGCGGCGAGAAGTACGCGCAGCTGGCGGTGTTGGCGTATCGGCAGGCGTTTGGGGCCGGCAAGCTGGTAGTGGATATTGATGGGCAGCCGCGTTACTTCTCGAAGGAAAATTCGAGTAATGGCTGCACGGATACAGTGGACGTGACCTATCCGGCGTCGCCGTTTTTTCTGCTGCTGAATCCGAAGCTGCTGGAGGCGGAGCTGCGGCCGGTGATGGATTATGCGCAGCTGCCGCGGTGGCCGTGGCCGTTTGCGCCGCACGATATCGGAACGTATCCGCTGGCAAACGGGCAGGTATACGGCGGAGGCGAGAAGACGGAAGAGGATCAGATGCCGGTGGAAGAGAGCGGCAATATGCTGATCATGTTCGACGCGCTGGCGAAGGCGGAAGGTAACGCGAATTTTGCGGCGGATTACTGGCAGCTGCTGTCAAAGTGGGCGGATTATCTGCTGAAGTTCGGGATGGATCCGGAGAACCAGCTGAGCACGGATGACTTCACCGGGCATCTGGCGCATAACTCAAACCTGTCGATTAAGGCGATTCTGGCGCTGGGCAGTTATGCGCAACTGGCGGAGATGCTGCATAAGACGGATGAGGCAGCGAAGTTCCGGCAGAATGCGCAGCAGATGGCAGGACAGTGGATGAAGATGGCGGCCGATGGCGATCACACGCGCCTGGCGTTTAATCTGCCGGGGACCTGGAGCCAGAAATACAACCTGGTATGGGATCGGATTCTGGGGCTGAATCTGTTTCCTGAGTCGCTGACACGGGAAGAGATGGCGTTTTACCTGAAGCATCAGAACGCGTTCGGACTGCCGCTGGACAATCGGCACACGTACACAAAGCTGGACTGGAGCGTGTGGACGGCGACGATGGCTCCGCATCAGGAGGAATTTAATGCGCTGATCGATCCGCTGTACAAG
>JBAUZR010000215.1:0-3132 GCA_049585375.1 Acidobacteriaceae bacterium | reverse complement strand
CCAGGTCGCTCAGGTCTATCAGGTCGTCGACGATCTGTATAAGCTGATTGGAAAGCATAGCCTGCAGTTCGGCTACGAGTATCACGAAAACTCGCTCAACTTCTTCGATCTGGAAGCGCCCCAGGGCGTGATCCTCGCGGAAGGGGATTACACCGATACCCCTGGATTCGGCGTCGGCGACTATCTTCTCGGCGATATCGCCGAAGCCATTTCTGAGACTCCGCTGGAAGTGAATAACTACATTCGCGGCAACTCGATCTATGGGCAGGACACGTGGCGTGTCAATCCGAACCTGACCGTAAATTACGGGCTGCGCTATGAGCTCTACCCACCTTTCTGGCTGAACCGCGACGACCGCACGGCGAACTTCAGTGCGGCCAATGGCGGCGAAATGATTTCGGCAACTTCGAATGGGTGGTACGGCCGCACGCTCATTCATCCGGACACGACGGACTTTGCGCCGCGGGGCGGTTTCTCCTGGCACGTCGTCAAGCCTGTGGTGTTGCGTGGTGGCTATGGCGTGTTTCATCAGTTCATCAATCGCATCGGATCGGAATCGATGCTGCAGCTGAATCCACCGTTCCTGCTGGACGATTCCTTATCGCAGTCCTTCGGAAGCACGACTCCGGTTTTCCAGCTGAAGAATGGATTTCCTGCCGCGCAACTGCAGGCACAGGGGGTCGTTCTACCTTCGCTCCAGCTGCGCGCGCAGGACCCGAACGAGCGCACCACGTATGTAGAGCAGGCCAGCTTCGGGCCCGAGATTCAGCTCAACAACACAACGCTGCTGGACGCGATCTGGGTAGGCAACTGGGGGCGCAAGATGAACCGGTTGCGCAATGCCAATCAGGGTGTGGTAACCGGCTTCAGCGGCAGTAGTCCCGTCGTGACATTCCCCTATGCCAACCTCAACACGCAGCTGACGGCGCTGAACGGAGCGGGCCAGCACGCGTTCCTGGAGTTAGCCACGAACGACGGCAATACCGATTACAACGCGCTGGAATTAAATCTAAAGCGCGACTTCAGCCATGGCCTGATGTACCAGGTCAGCTACACCTGGTCGCACAACATGGCGGATTTCGTCGACAATCTGACCGGCGGCTCGACGCCGCAGAATGCCTACGACTACGGGCACGAGATGAGCAACTCCGCTCAGGACGTGCGGCACCGTTTCGTGGGCGGCGCTACCTGGCAGTTGCCGGTGGGCCCCGGGGGGCTGGTGCTGGACAACGATTCCGTGGCGGCCAAGGTACTCGGCGGCTGGCAGGCCAACGCGATTGTGAGCCTGCAGACGGGAATCCCCTTTGACGTGACGGCGCCGGATGTCAGCGACACCGGCTCCAACCATGCGTCCTACGCCAACTGTGTCGGCGATCCCTGGGCCGGCGCTTCGCATGACCCGAAGCAATATGCAGGGAGCAACGCTCCGGGTTCTTACATCAGCCTCGCCGCCTTTGCTCAGCCCGGCGTGGGGACGTTTGGCACTTGCCGGCCGCGCGCCTGGCATGGACCGGGTTTGGAGGAAGAAGACCTGAGTTTGTTCAAGAGCTTCCCTCTGGGAGAGTCGCGGCGACTTGAATTCCGCGGCGAACTCTTCAACGCGTTTAATCACCCGAGCTTTGCGAATCCTTCGGGGGACATCTCCGCTCCAGGCGCCTTTGGGAAGAGCACGGCCACCACAACCAATCCCCGCGTGCTGCAGCTCGTCGGGAAATTCTACTTCTGATCGATATCCACGAGGAGGCGGATGTGCCGGCGCCGTCAGACCTGCACGCTTGAATACAGTCACGCAGCGGGCCGAGCCGTCAGCCCGGAGCCTGCTGCCCAACCCCGGAGGTTGTATTGACGATGAGATGGCCCGACCGCCGCGCCTGGCTTCCGCTCCTGCCTGTTCTGTTCCTGTTGCCGCCCTCGGCAGTGGCTCGTGCCCAGTCTCCCTGCCTCGCCGAGGGGCCGGCCCGCCAGGATGCGCGGCCCATCGCCGAGAATCGCGGAGCGCCCGCCCTGGAGACGGCCCTGCGGCAGCTGCACACGCGCGCCAGCCTGCTGATGGTTACCGCCCATCCCGATGATGAAGACGGGGCCATGCTGGCGTATGAGTCGCGTCTGGCCGGTGCGCGCGTCGACCTGTTGACGCTGAATCGCGGCGAAGGCGGCGCCAATGAGATGTCGTCGGACTTCTGGGATGCCCTGGGTCTGGTTCGGACCGAGGAGCTGCTGCAGGCCGACCGCTACTATTGCGCAGCCCAGTTCTTCTCCATCGCCGCCGACTACGGATTTTCCAAGACGCTGCAGGAGGCGCTCGACAAGTGGGGCTCGGACCGCCTGTTGTATGACGTGGTGCGCGTTGTTCGAATGACGCGCCCGCTGGTGATCACTTCGGTTTTTGTTGGAGGTCCCTCGGACGGACACGGAAATCATGCGGCGGCGGGCATGTTCGCGCAGAAAGTCTTCCTCGCGGCCGGCGATCCGAATATCTTTCCCGACCAGATCCGCGCGGGGCTGCGCCCGTGGAATCCGGCGAAGGAGTACGCTCGCGTCCCCTTCTCGCTCGAGCCGGGTATGGTCTCGCCCAAGGGCCTGTACGACTATGCGACGCACCACTGGATGCCGGCCGGGGTACAGAACTACATCACAGGGAAGTTTGAACCGGGAGCGGTGAGCGCAACCGTGAACATTCCCGTGGGCGCCTACAGCAGCATGAACGGGCTGAGCGCCCAGCAGATATCCCGCACCGGCCTTGGATTTCAGAAGTCGCAGAATGGCGGCGGCGATATCCCCCTGGCCGGGCCGGAGGAATCGGCCTATCACCGCTTCGGTTCGCGGCTGCCGTCTCCGGATCATGAAGATTCCTTCTTTCAGGGGATCGATATCTCCCTGGAGGGCATCGCCGATCTCGCCGGCAACCAGGAACATAGATTTCTCACGGCCGGGCTGAAGAAGATGGACGCTCTGGTCGACGAGGCGACGCGCAGCTATTCGGCTGCCAATCCTTCGGGGATCGCGCCGACGCTCGCCCAGGGTCTGGATCTGACTAATCACCTGATCGAGCAGGTGAGTACGAGTTCGCTCAGCAACGATGCAAAGTACAACGTGCTGCACGAACTGAAGGTCAAACAGGCGCAGTTTAAT
>JBAUZR010000214.1:0-3524 GCA_049585375.1 Acidobacteriaceae bacterium | reverse complement strand
AGGCCGAGGTGAGGATCGCGGCACTCGAGCCGGCGGTGCTTTGGATCGTGGGTGGCGACGGGCGCGCTGGGGTCGACGGTCAGGAACTGAACTTCGAGCTTGTAGAAGCAGCCGGTCGCCTCGGATTTCGCCTGCTGCGTGTCGAACGAGCTTCCGAAATTGAAATCCTCTTCATGAAACTCGCGCTGGAAGGGGTGGGCCGGACAAGGCTGCCCCTGCGCGTTGCTTCCTTTGATGGGGACGAGGCGCCGGACGCGATACATGCGGCCATTGCTGGAGCGGAAGACGATGTGCTCGGCCAGGTGGACCGAGATGCACATCGGCTTGTGGTCCATGAATTGGGACGAGGCAGCGACGGTATAGCTGCAGGCGTGCTTCCGGCTCATTTTTTCCACGTCGATAACGCACTTGCGGCCGCGCGTGCCTGCGGGCGCGTCCCAGGTACAGAGGTTTTCAGGATCACCGACGGTGGCGCATTTCTGGGAGACGCCGACCTGCGCTTTAGGGCTGGGTATGGGGTTGGGTGGCGCGGCGAAGGTGGTGAGAGAGGCGGCAGCAAAGAAAACGAGGGCCGAAAGGGTGGCTTTCACGGGGAATCTCCAGTGGGCTTGTTTAGGACTGGGGAGGGGTGAGAGCGAGAGTACGAGTTTCGAGCGCGGATGACAAGGGAAAAGCGGGGGATCACCACGGAGGACGCAGGGAGCACAGAGGAAACCGAAGACTCTGTTGCGAGCGCCTCGACCTACAAACCGGGCCAGCCGCGCGAATTAGTGCTCGACCTCGATCATGATTGGAGCCCTCCGCTATCCCATATAGCGGAGGTCGACGACGGTGCAGTCGTCGTCGGCGGCGAGGGAGCCGGAGAACTTCTCGACGCTGGAGAAGATGTCGTCGAGGCTGGTCTTTTCGAGCTCCGGAACGACGAGGCGGTCTTCTCCATAGAATTCGCCGGCGGCGTCGGCAGATTCTGTAACACCATCGGTGACAATCAAAATGCGGGAGCCGGGCTGCAGCTGGAGCGAGCCGGAAGAAAAGGGCGCGCCTTCGATCAGGCCGACGGGAAGATTCGATTCCGGCAGGCGGGAAGCGCCATTCGCGTAGAGAAACGGCGGGACGTGGCCGCAGTTGATGTAATCGAGTTTGCCGGCAGGGGTGAGGCGAAGGACGGCCATGGTGGCGTACTTCTCCACCTTCTTGCTGCAGATGTAGCGGTTGACGACGTCGGCGATGGTGGCCAAGGGCTGGCGCGAGACCAGCAGTGAGTAGATAAGGCCCTGGAGGGTAGCGCCAAGGATGGCGGCGGAGATGCCCTTGCCGGAGATGTCGGCGAGGACCACGGAGAGAGCTTCACCGTCTTCGACGATGTCAAAGAAGTCGCCACCCACTTCACGGCAGGGGACGGATCGCGCGGCGACGGAGGCCCAGGAGAGGGTGGGGGGCTGAACGCTCATGAGGCCGCGCTGAATGTCCGCGGCGATCGACATTTCTTCGCGGTAGCGACGTTCGCGCGCTTCGGCGACGGTGAGCTGCGCATTGTCGATGAGGGCGGCGGCGTCGGTGGCGATGGTGCGCAGGAGGTCGTTATCGATAGAAGTGAGGCGTCCGGCCTTGAGGCGGCTGTCGAGGTAGAGAAGCCCGAGCAGATCGCTTTCGCGCGACGCAGAGCCGGGGCGGCGCTTGCGGAGCGGGATGCAGATGACGGAGCGGATGCTGTGGGCAACGATGCTGGCGGAGCGGGTTTCAGGGTCTGCGGAAAGAGTGTCGGTGAGGATGAACTCATCGGAGCTCATGGCCTGACGCATCGCGCCGTGGGAGAGGGTGGACTCATCAGTGAGTTCTTCGCCCTTGTCGCTGCGGCCGACGGCGAGGTGCATCTCGCCGGCTTCGTTGGCGAGGAAGACGTAGCCGCGCTCGACCTGGGTGAGCTGGAGGGTGGTGTCGAGGAGGGCGGTGAGAATCTGATCGACGGCGTCGGAGGTATTGAGCTTGCGGGCTGATTCGAAGAACCAGCGGAGCTTGTCGAGGGGATTGCCGGCGCCAGCGTCGGGCATCTGGTCCATGATGGCGCGGATGGTGGACGAGTCATGGGTCTCGACAGAGCCGAGATGGAGCGCGGGACCATCGAGGGCGCCGAAGTGGATGGTGTCGTCGGGCGTGACCTGCTGGCGGGGCGTGGCCGGCTGGCCGTTGACGAATGTGCCATGGCGGCTGCCCTGATCGACCAGGAAGTACTGATCGCCTTCGATGAGAATGTCGGCGTGGCGGCGGGAGACGTAGGGATGGGCGAGGACGAGATCGTTTTCCGGGAGGCGGCCGACGGTGAAAGGCGAATGGGCGATGGTCCCGGTGCTGCGATTGGCGCCGTCGACGAGCACGAAGGTGACGGGAGTGGCGAGGGTGGTGGACATGTTGGCAGACATTATGGCAGGGGACAGGGTGCGGGGTACAGGGTGCAGGAGAGGTTACGGGTGACAGGCCTGGCGGAGGTCACCGTCTCCAGGGTTTCAGCGGGTGGCGAGGAGACGGCGGAAGAAGACGAGCGAGACGACGAAGGCCGCGATGGTGACCGCGGTCCAGAGAACGATGCTCGTATCCTGGGTGGAGTGGAGGAAGGGGAGCAGAGCCGCGGTATCGAGGGCGCCGGCGGACGAGGTGGCAGCAGCGGCTGGCGCGGCGGAGGCGGAGACCGCAAGCGAGACCAGGACGGCGATGAGCAGGGCCAGGGCGACGGCGATGGCGGCGAAGCCGGGGAGAGCGCGCTTCCAGGGAAACGGGATGGGCGCAGGCGCTGTCGCATCGTGGGCGATGGCCGCCATAACCGAGCGGGCAAAGCCGGAGGAGGGCAGGATGCCATCGTGCTCGGAGGAGAGGACGCGAGCGATGTCGGCGTCCGTGAGAGGCGCGGGCGCGAAGCTCGGATTGGGACGGCGCGGCTTCATTGGGCCTCCTTGTGCTGGTGCGCGGCGAGGCTGGCGGAGTTGGCTGCAGTGCGGGTTGAGGAGGGCGGGCGCGTGAATTTGGAGCGGAGCAGCTCGCGGGCGCGGAAGAGCCGGGCCTTGACGGTTCCTTCAGGAATTTTGAGGGTGCGAGCGGCCGCCGGGACATCCTGTTCATGGAAATAGAAGAGGAGGATGGCGTCGCGGTATTTGGGCGGCAACGCAAGGACAGCGCGGCGGAGGGCCTCGTCGCGCGAGGCGTCGTCGACGGCGGAGCCCGTCAAACGCGGGTCGGGCGGCTCGGCGACGTCATCGAGGGAGAGGGGGGTAGCGGGCAGGCGGCGCAGTTCGGTGCGATAGACGTTAGCAGCCAGGGAAAAGAGCCAGGTAGAGAAGGCGGATTCGCCGCGGAACTGGGCCAGATTCCGCCAGGCGCGGAGGAAGGCTTCCTGGGCCATTTCTTCGGCGCGGGTGCGATCGCGGCAGAAACGCCAGGCGAGGTTGACGAGGGGCGTTTGCCAGCGGCGAACGATGGCCTCGAAGGCCGCGGGATCGCCGGCGAGGACGCGTGCGATGGCGGCTTCGTCG
>JBAUZR010000213.1:0-5111 GCA_049585375.1 Acidobacteriaceae bacterium | reverse complement strand
TCATGTCCCTGGTCCCCCCTGTTTCTCGTCCCAGATCAAAGAGATGCGGTATTGCACCATTGTGTCACTCGGAAGGCGCGGAATCTGTCTCCAGGAAGCCAGATTGCCACTCCCGCACCTGGCCCGGCCGAGGGGCGTCCCAGCCCGCGAGCGCGGTTTACCATGACTCCGATGCCCGTCGCCGCTATGTTTCTCGAACTGCGCATCGAGCACGCCCACTCGCTGAAGGATCGCCGCCAGGTGGTCCGCAGCCTGAAGGAGAAGCTGGGCCACGGGTTTAACATTTCCGTTGCGGAAATGGACGAGGCCGTCACATGGCAGTCCGCGACGCTCGGCATCGCCGCGATCTCCGGCTCGCGCGACTACCTTACCGGCCTGATGGCGCAGGTGGAGAGCGCCGCGGTTCGCATCGCGCAGGGCCTCGGCGCGGAGCTGTCTGTCTCCTGGGATTTCCTTGAAATCCCGCCGGAGGAATAGCGGCCGGCCTTCACTCAACCGATCTGTATTGAATCGCATATCCCGCATGTATGATGGGCGTGCCGCCGGCCATTCAATTCCAGCGCAGTGCATCCGCAGTCAGGCCGGCAGCCTCACGCAGTGCCCTGGAGGAACGATGAAACGCATCCTCGGTACCCTCGCAGTTCTGGTTGTATTTGGCCTTTCCGCAACAGCTCAGCGCCCGGCCTCTCACCCATCCTCACCAGCGCAGGGCGCGCGCGGCATGCATCCAACGCCTGTCGGACCAGCCAGGCCGCCGGTGGGCGGAGGACACATCCCGTCCCACGGTCCACAAACCCATACCCCGCTGCCCAAGGGCAGACCCGACCAGCCCGGCCATCCAACGCAGCCGCATGTGGATGCGAGCACGGACCACTGGGTCGGCCACGTTCCCTCCGGCAATTACCGCCTCGCCCAGCCGTGGCAGCACGGCCACTTCCCCGGCCGCACCGGAGCCGGCCAGGTTTGGCGGCTGGCCGGCGGCGGCCCCGACCGCTTCGGGTTTGGGGGCTTTTACTTCAGCGTCGCACCAGCCGATATCGGCGATTGCGACGGATGGCTGTGGGACTCCGACGACATCGTGCTCTACCCCGATCCGGACGATCCAGGCTGGTACCTGGCCTACAACGTCCGTCTCGGAACGTATGTCCACGTGATGTACCTGGGAGCCTGAGCAGGCCGGCAGCGGGGCAGCCGGAGATCTCCGCGTTGCCCCGCCTGCGCCGCAATGCCAAACTGACAAGCAGATGCCCCCCACCGGACCTTCCCGGCTCACGACCGTTTCCATTCTCTCGGTCGAACATCTGCGCAAGGAGTACGGCACCGTTGTGGCTGTGGAGGACCTCTCGTTCGCCGTGGGACCGCACGAGATCCTCGGGCTTCTGGGACCGAATGGCGCAGGCAAGACGACCACCATCAACATGATCCTCGGGGTGCTCGCGCCCACCTCCGGCACCATCACCATCGATGGGTGCGACCTGATGCGCAGGCGACGACAGGCGCTGAGCCGGACGAATTTCGCCGCAGTCTACGCGCCGCTGCCCGGGAACCTCACCGTTGCGCAGAATCTGAGAGTCTTTGGGCTGCTCTACGCTGTGACGAACTTGCGCGAGCGCATTGAGGAGAGCCTGCGCGACTTCGACCTGATCCGCTTTCGTAACACTAAATGCGGGGTTCTGTCGTCCGGCGAGCAAACCCGCGTGGCTCTGGCCAAGGCAATGCTCAACCGTCCGCGGCTCCTGCTGCTCGACGAGCCGACCGCCTCCCTTGATCCGTCCATCGCGCGCGAAATTCGCGCCACGATTCGCGACCTCACCGCGCGCACCGGTGTGGGTGTCCTGTGGACCTCGCACAATATGGTGGAGGTCTCCGAAGTCTGCCACCGCGTGCTGTTTCTCTCGCACGGCAAAATTCTGCTCGAGGGCGATCCCCGCTCGCTGCCCGGCCAGCACGGTCATTCCACGCTGGAAGACCTCTTTGTCGCCGTCGCCCGCGAGCCGCTCACCCTGCGCGCGCCCCAGGAGCAGGACTGATGGCTCTCTTCCCGCGCCGTCCTGCCGGACTGCTGCTCCGCCAGTTCTATCTGCTGCGCGGCAGCCCCACCCGCATCGTTCCCCTCTTTGCCTGGGTCGCAATCGACATCATTCTCTGGGGATTCATCACCCGCTATCTCAACTCCGTCTCCGCGGCGCGCTTCAATTTCGTGCCCGCCATGCTCGGCGCCGTGCTCCTCTGGGACTTCATGACACGCGTGATGCAGGGCATCACCACGGCGTTTCTTGAAGACGTCTGGTCGCGGAACTTCCTCAACCTCTTCGCCTCGCCCCTCAGCGTGTCGGAATATCTGACCGGCCTGGTACTCTCCAGCATCGCCACCAGCGTCGTCGGCCTCATCGCCATGATCGCCCTCGCCACGCTGGCCTTCGGGTTGTCGTTCTTCGTCTACGGATCGATGCTGGCTGCGTTTCTGCTCGTGCTCTTCCTCTTCGGCATTTCCCTGGGAATCTTTGGCTGCGCGCTGGTTCTGCGCTTCGGGCCGGCGGCGGAGTGGTTTATCTGGCCGATTCCGGCGTTCATCTCGCCGCTGGCCTGCGTTTTCTACCCGCTCTCCGTTTTGCCCCACTGGATGCAGGGTTTGGCCCGGCTAATCCCGCCCAGTTATGTCTTTGAAGGTATGCGGCAGGTGCTGCTGGGACATAAGATCGCGGCCACACCCCTGGCCATCGGCAGCGCGCTGGCGGTTGTTTACCTGCTGCTGATGGCGCGGCTGTTTACCAGCGTTTACCGGCATGCCGTGCGCACGGGACTAATCGCACGGTACTCGGCCGAAACCGTCAGCTGAACGCCGTTACAGACCGCCCCTCCATTTGTTCCTGCACCGGGCACGCCTGATAATCGAGGAACATGCCTCGCTCTGTTCCCGACCCCTCTCAATCTACTGGGCGCGCAACGCGCCAGTCTCGCCGCCGCGGCTCCGATGCCGCGCCGCAAACACAGTCGTCGGAACAGCCCGTCATTGCCATCGTCGGCCGTCCCAACGTCGGCAAGTCCACGCTGTTCAACCGCCTCACAGGCAGCCGCCGCTCGATCGTGGGCAACGAGCCTGGGATCACCCGCGACCGCATCTACGGCGAAGTCGGATGGAACGGACGCCTCGCCCGCCTGGTGGACACGGGCGGCATTGTTCCTGACGACCAGGCCCTCATCCCCTCGGAAATCTTCCGCCAGGCGCAGCATGCCCTGGAGGAAGCCAGCGCCATCATCATGGTCGTGGACGGCCGCACCGAGCTGGCCGCCCCCGACATCGATCTGGCGCGGCTGTTGCTGCGCACCGGCAAGCCGCTCTTCCTCGCCGTGAACAAAATCGACACTCAGCCCATGGACGCGGCTGCCGAAAATTTCCGCCGCCTCGGCATTCGCAGTCTGATCCCCATCTCCGCTGAGCATGGCAACAATATCGGCGATCTGCTCGACGAGGTCTTCGCCGTTCTGCCTGCACCGGAGCCTGCCGCCGAGCCCATCGCGAAAGAACCCGAGACCATTCCTGACGGCGCGGAAGGCACCGACGCGGAAGCGGCCAGCACCGATGAAGCCAGCTCGCGGACGCATGGCGAGTTCGAGCAGCATGAGACCCGTGTCGCCATCATCGGCCGCCCCAATGTTGGAAAATCCACGCTGCTGAATGCGCTTACCGGCAGCGCGCGCGCCATCGTTTCGCCTGTCGCCGGAACCACGCGCGACGCGGTGGACGAGGTGAT
The DNA here is from genome assembly GCA_049585375.1 of Acidobacteriaceae bacterium. Taxonomy (GTDB): domain Bacteria; phylum Acidobacteriota; class Terriglobia; order Terriglobales; family Acidobacteriaceae; genus Palsa-343. The sequence continues at coordinate 1,356 of JBAUZR010000213.1, read as the reverse complement.
CCGCTACAAGGATCACGATCTGCGCATCATCGATACGGCCGGCATTCGCCGCAAAGGGAAGACCAGGCTGATGGCCGAGAAGCTCTCGGTCGTGATGGCGCGGCGGCATCTGGAAACCGCCGACGTCGCCCTGCTCGTCATCGACGCAACCGAGGGCGTGACCGCCTCCGACGCCACCATCGGCGGCTACGCGCACGAAAGCGGCCGCTCGGTGGTCATCGTGGTGAACAAGTGGGATCTCGTGACTACCGGTCGTACCGACGGCAAATCGCCGGCCGACTCAGCCATCTTCGAGCGCCAGCTCCGCTCGGTGCTCAAATACCTGAGCTATGCGCCCGTCCTCTTCATTTCCGCTTCCCAGGGGCGCTACGTCTCTCGTGTTCTGGACACGGTGCTCCGCGTGGCGGCTGAGCGCCGCAAGCGCATCGGCACCGGACCGATGAACCGCTTCATGCAGAAGATTGACTTCCAGCGGGCCAGCGTCCCCATGGCCAAAAGAGTGCGCATCTACTACATGACCCAGGCAGGAGTTTCTCCGCCGACCTTCGTCCTCTTCACCGATCGCGATGTGAAGCTGCACTTCTCCTTCGAGCGCTTCCTCGAAAACCAAATCCGTGCAGCCTTTGGCTTTGAAGGCTCGCCAATTTGGTTTCGGGTCCGTGCGCGCAACGAAGCTCCAGCAAAAAGTTAGTTCCGTCTCGCAAACGGGCGCATTTTTGGCAACGCCTTGCATGCGGCTGGTATCGAACGTAGTAGATGCGGTAACGCTTCTGAAACCGAGTTAGGAGGATGGATGTCCAGAAATCGGACGAAACCAACCGAATCGGCACGCAAGCGAGCTGTCTTTACTGATCCGCAGGCTCGCGGGGGGAGAAGCACTCGGGCTGAGCTCATGCCCACGAGGCCTCTGCTCGAATTTCACCTCTCTTCCGGAGGGCAGCTGAAACTTCCGAACCTCTTCTATGGAGGCGAGACCAGGGCGGGCGGCTAAGCTTCCACAGAAACGCTTCTGTGGAAGCATGCAGAGTTCATCCGGTCCATCCGGAAATCAAAAAAACGGGACGGGCTGTTCGGAAACGGACAGCCCGTCTTTCTTTCTGCGAACTACTCTCCTCTTTCCTTCGTATCCTCTTCTGAAATCCAGATATTCTGGAGCCATCGATTACGCACAAACATCCAACTGACGAGTCCCCGGGACAGAATTCATCGCGCACCGTGCCGCGTGGCCTTGTAGGCTGTAGTGTGAAGAGTTAATTTACTGATTCTTTATGCATTTGGGTCAGCTGACCCTGGTTCGAGGACGCAGCTTTGAAAACACATCCTGTCATCATTCCTGCTTTGGTGGCCCTGCTGGTG
>JBAUZR010000212.1:0-6349 GCA_049585375.1 Acidobacteriaceae bacterium | reverse complement strand
CGGTAGCATCTGGACAGTCATCTGAGAGAGAACACGTCGCCACAGCAGAAGAGCGCACGCCAGGTATTGCGTCCACTCCGTGAATGAGCCTTTGATAGAGCGACGGAAACTCGTCCTTCGTATAGCCCACAAGGCTGGTATTGAGATGAACACTGAGAATATGATCTCTGTCAAAACCTGGATTTAGCCTGCTGTAGTTCGACAGCGTTTGCAAAAACATTCCCGCGCCGACCAGAAGCACTAACGAAAGCGAAACCTGGGAGGCCACGAGAATTTTTCGCAGAGACCAGCGGCTTGCGCCTTCATGACCGGAGATATTGGCGGCGCTTGCTTTCATTACCGAAGCAGGGTCTATGCGGGCACTTTGTAAGGCTGGTGCAAGGCCGAACAGGACACCTGTGGCAATAGCAATCAATAGACTGAAAAACAGTACCATCGCGTCCGGTGTGAGGTTGAGCGGAATCGCTGTTGCTCCGGTAGATGCCCATTTGGGCAGCACTCGCGTACACCAAAATGCCACAGCAATGCCCAGGATTCCGCCGCCTGTTGAGAGCAAGAGGCATTCGGTAAGTGTCTGGCGCACGAGGCGAGTTCGGCTGGCTCCCATTGAAAGTTGCAGAGCATGAGCGTGTGCGCGGACGACCGATCTTGCTAAGAGCAGGTTGGCGATATTGGCGCAGGCAATCAGCAACACCATTGCCGCCATTCCCATCAGCAAGAACAATGGCTGTTGAAACTCTTCCTTGAGCGTTGCAAAACCCCGTTGCCCCGGCTCAAGTATCAGATGATCGCGTGATATGTCCTGCTTACGCTGAACGTCGTTTTGACCCTCTAGTAGCAGTTCAAGGTTTTGGCGGTATTGCTGGTTCATCTCAGCCATGAGGCGGGGGACAGCAGAGGAATCTTGAATCCGAACGATCAAATGCAGCCATTCGATCTTTTCCTGCGGAACCCACGGCTTTGACGGGTCAGCTCCTTGACTGCTGTAGAGTCCGTGATAATGCACGTCGGACTGCATCGTTAACGGCATCCAAAAATCCGGTTCAGTTCCGGGATGTGCGCCGAAAAATCCTCGGGCCGATACCCCTACAATAGTGAATGGCACGCGGTTCACATCGAGCTTGCGTCCGATCACTTCTGGATCGCCGCCGAAATGCTGCTGCCAGTAGGAATAGCTGATTACAGCCACCGGATTGCCGCTCAGTTGGCCGCCATCCGCAGGTGTGAGCAACCTGCCCAGCGCTGGATAAGTCTCAAAAATCTCGAAATAATTGCCGGATACGAGTTGTCCGAGGGCACGTTCCTGTGGTGCATTTCCCGTAGCGACGTAATAGGAGTCCGCCCAACTCATAGCGGCGACGGCTGCCGAGTCCGGGGATTGCTGACGCAGGCGTTGAAAGAGAGGATGTGAGAAAAGGCTTCGATCTACCGGAGCATTATTTTGCTTTATTAAGAAAAGTTGTTCGGGATGCGGCACAGGTAGCGATTTGAGTAGCACGGCATTCAGCAAAGTAAATATGCCTGTGTTGGCTCCAATCCCCAGCGCGAGTGTCAATAAAGCAATACTGGTAAACCCTGGACTCCTGCCTAATCGCCGCAACGCATATCGCACGTCTGCCCATAAACTTTCGAGCGTCGGCCACTGCCAGATTTCGCGGCTCCGCTCTTCAATCCGCGTCACGTTGCCAAACTCGCGGCGGGCGGTTCGTTCCGCTTCCTCCCGCGCCATGCCGCGATCCATCAGGTCGGCGATCTTTTCGTCGAGATGTTCGCGGATCGTCTCGGCAAGCTCGTCGTAACGACGGCGGCGAGAGAACAACTGTCGGAGCCAGCCCATATACCCCTCCTACTGTCCAGCCAGTGCAAGTACGCGGTTGAATCCGGCAAACATCTTCTCGACCCTCGCCATTTCCTGTTCCAGATGTTTCCTGCCTGCTTCTGTCACTTTGAAGATTCGGACCGGGCGGTTCCTGGCCGAAAACCCCATCTCCGTTTCCAGCCAACCGTTCTTCAACATCCTCTGAAGGGCGGGATAGAGGGAACCTTCTTCGATCAAGAGATAGTCTTCGGAAATATCCTTAAGTCTCTGCGTGAGCGCATAGCCGTGCATGGGCCTCCAGCTCAGAGTTTTGAGGATCATCAGTTCCATTGCGCCGGGGAAGAGATCGCGGTATTGAGATTTCTTCTTCATGGAAGCGACAATAGTATTTCGAAACAAGTATGTCAAGCATAGGGTTGTTTGGGTTCCTTGCCCGCCGGGCGGGTGGAGTGAACCCGGCGCCGGAGGCGCCGGCACGATTGGAGGGCTGGGAAGGCGGGCAAAAAAAGAGCCTGCCGGGTAGCAGGCTCTTGAGAGAAAAGGTCGATGATTACGCGACCCTTGCCTTCTTCGCCGCTTTCGGCTTCGCATTCGTAACGGCTTTCTTTGCCGCCTGCGCTTTCTCTTTCGCCGCAAACTCCTGTTTTACCTTTGCGGCAATGGCGTTGGTGTCCAGCTTGTACACGGCGGCGGCTTCCTGCAATGCCTTACCGCTCGATTGCGTCTGTGCGCTGTGGAGAATGACCATCTCGACTAACAGACGGCCAAGTCCGCCTTCCTCGGCCTTGTGGACATACGCACTCAGCAACTTGGCAATCGAGTCACCATCTTTCGCCTTCTTGATGCCGCGATTGCGGGCGACGGTTTCCAACTTGCGCTCGTCCAACATTGCAGCCAGCCGCTCGACCACAAACAACAGGTCGCGCTTCATCAAGCGTATCGGGACGGCGGCAACGATGGACGAGAAAATACGAAGGCCAGTTGCGTTGGCAATCGCCTCCTCGCGGCGGCGCTTTTCCTGCTCCGCCTTGAATGCCGCGTCCGCCTTTGAAGGCTGTTTTTTTGGATGGTGAATCACGCAGTTGGGATCGGCGCATACCTTATGGATTGTGCCTTTGCCGATGCCTTCGGCAATGATCGCATCGGTTGTATGCTTGCACGGTTTGTACTCCGGGGCCGCCTGCTGGTACTTGTTCTGCGGCTTCTCCTGCCGGATTTCGACGTACTGATTTCGGGGCAACATCGCGCTGCCTTCGGCGGGTTTGCCGTAAGCGGTCGTAATCTGTACCAGCTTGGGTTTTGTGGCGATGGTCTGCTTCACATGCGCGTCCGGTTTGGCCGTATAGCAGGACGGGTCAGAGCAGGCGTCCGAATGTTCGCTGATGCCGGTAAAGAGCAGGGTGTTGAACCCCGTCCGCTTGGGGCACTCAACGCAACTTCCCGCTTCTGGCACAAGCTGCACATCGCGTTTGCTGAACGGCGCGTCTTTCAGAACGAGCAAAACGTTCTGCTCAATCCATCCCTGTAACTGGCGCACCGGGAGCAGAATGCGCTTGGGTTTCTTCTCTCCGCCCGCCCATTCCTCACGGAAGCAATGGGCGAGGGCCTGTTCCTGCTGCGCGGCCTGGAGCTTGGCCAGCAAAAGTGCGTGGCCGACGCCGATCTCATCTCTGAGGAAGGCTTCGACGGCTACCGGCGCAAGCTCGGTCAACTTCAAACGAGCCGCGCAGTATGTGGGCGACTTTCCAGTTTTTGCTGCGATTTGCTCGACGCTGTACTTGGGTTCTTCCAATTCGAGCAAAGCCCGCATCCCGCGTGCTTCTTCTAAAGGATGCACGTCCCGTCTCTGAAGATTCTCAACCAACTGCGCTTCCAGAACCTGCGCATCGGTCATCTCGCGGATACGCACCGGGACAGTTTCTTTCCCGGCCATCTGCGCGCCACGATAACGGCGTTCTCCAAAGACAATCTCGAACTCGTGCTCGGTGCGGGGCCGCACCAACAAGGGTTGCAGCACCCCGTTGGTGCGGATGCTCTCGGCCATCTCTTTCATGGCCTCTTCGTCAAAAGTCTTGCGCGGGTTGGTGGCGGGATTTGGAGGAAACGGTCAAGGACGGTTGTGGCCGACTGCGAGATGCTGGCCGATGCGCTTGTAGCGAACGCCTGGGAGCCGCTGGTGGTAATGGTTCCGCCGCCCTCTTCGATCTCGCCAGCTCCGGCAATGACACCGAGAGCGATGGACGTGCCGAAGATCTGGAGATAATGATTGTTCACTTTATCTTTCAAACCATCTTCACCAATCTGATCCAAACCGTGAAACTGATCGAGGTCCACGGAGTAGCCATCGGGCATAATCATCCGGTGAAAGGTGACGGCCATGCGCCGCTGTTGGCCGAAACCTGCCGCGCCAATCTTGCGGGCTTCACCAAGCACAATGGTTCCGTCTGGAATGAGAACGTGCTGACCGTCGTGGGAGTAAAGCGGCGTCGAAACCAGCACCTTGACCGGGCCGGGCGCGTCACCGTCCAGCCGGTTCATCAATACCGTGTCCAGCGTCGTGCCCTCGTAGATCACATAGGGCTGACCTACTGCTGCGTCAATGTTGACCTCTGGATTGCGTTTCGCTTGCGATGCCGAAGGCTCGCCCGCCGCGCGCGGAGCAATCAGGCTGCTTTCCGGCTGCGAGGCCGCGGCCTGCGCGTAGACGTTTGGCCCGGACGCATTGCTGCGTGTGTCTGGGGATGGCGGCGCACTGGCAGCGTGGGTGTAGACGAGATTCGAGGCGAAGCGAGAATCATAGGCAAGCGCCTGTTCTTTGGCGGCAAGCTGCTGCGCCTGCTGCTGTGCGGGCGTTAGCTGCGGCACACTGGCCTGTTGCTGCTGATAGGGCGCTGGAGCGCAAGGCTGTCCTGGTATGCAGCCTACAGGCAGGCCGTTCGGAGCGTACCCTGCCGCGGCTGCCTGCTGCGCGGGCGTTCCACCCGCGAGCAGGGGATTGGTCGCCGTGGCCTGAGCAAGAGCCGCTTGTTGCTGCGCGTCTTTCTGCTGTTCGGCGGCAAGCTGGCTCTTCAAGTCCTGGATGTTGCTTTCGGTGTTGTCCTGAATCATCGGCTGAGGCGGCTGACTCTTCGCCGCTGCCTGCGACGCAGGCTTTTTCCCGCCTGCGCTGATGATCGCTGCAACAATCACCAGCGCGCTCGCTCCAAGAAACACGAGCATCTTCATGTTCTTCTGGAACACGCCTTTCGGCTCGAAGATTTTCTTTTTCAACTCCGGCTCTGCCGGTAATTCTGGAACCGTCTGCTCTGGCATGGCCTACCCCTTCCGCGAAAACTCCATGCGCTTTTTGCCCAATTCGACGTAACCCGAATCCATCACCTTCGGAATGATGTAGGTGCCATCGCGCAAGTCATAGTTGATGAGGTTAGGCTTGCCATCCCGCATCTCGTATACGCTGAACTTCTCCGGGGCATCGGTCTTGATGTAAGTGAACTTATCATCGTGATAGATCGCCTGAATGTCGAAGGGCGGATCGTTGGCCTTGAAGGTATAGTCGAATTTCAACTGCATCGGATAGGCGCTCTTGTATTGATCGACCGCCTGTGTGACGTGCGATTCGACCGCCGCAAGCTGCTCCTTCGACTGCGCCAGTTGCGCGGCGGGGACGAACTGCGGTGGCCCGCTGGATGCGATGATCGCGGAGCGGTCGGCAGGCTGGACAATTACCTTCAAATCCGGCGGCTCCGAGGTGTCGGAAACGTCCTGCAAGGTGAACGAATAGATGTTGCCCTTGTCGGTGATGAGATTCAGATTCGAGCTGATTCCGGCCTTTGCCGGATGCACGAAACAAAAATTGCCGACAATATCCACGATCCAGAAATCCTTGTCGCCGGTTGCGGCCTCCATGATCTTTTCCGTGGTGGGCAGCTCAATCAGCGTCGTGTATTTCAGCTTGGCATGAATCGGCACAATGTCCTGCGAGTGATACTGCACGGTGCGCGCCGACGCATCCTGCGCTACGGCGGAAGATGCGGTCAGGGCCACGGCAAGCGCGGCGGTTATGATGCGGGAACGAGACATGACAAGACCTCCTAACGGTTGAGTGAACTTGATATGGCCAGCGTGCGGGGCTGGAACGGATGATCTTCGGCCAGATGGCGCAGGCCCTCGGCAATGCCGAAACGCTCGAAATACTCACGCTTTTTCAGGTTGTCGCGGGCATTGTTGGTAGCCATCCAATGCGAAACGGAATCGACATTCAACTGAACTTTCTTGCTGCACTGTGTCTTGCGAATCAACATCTGACCTGGCGGGACGAGTCCGGCAATCAATTCCAATTCCGTATCGTTTAGGTGAAACGCCTCGCGGTACACATCGCGGTCCATCTCCGGGTTGGCGAGGAATATCTTGGTTGGGCAGCTTTCAGATACGATCTGCAACATTCCCGACTCCTGCAATTCCTTGAGCGATTGCGTCGCCAGCACCATTGCGGCATTGTGCTTGCGCCACGTTTTTTGCGCCTGCACGACA
>JBAUZR010000211.1:0-4220 GCA_049585375.1 Acidobacteriaceae bacterium | reverse complement strand
CCTGAGGAGCTGACTGCTCCATGGCACAACGGTTTCCCTCTATGACGAGTGCGTTGCGTCTGCTGTTCACGGCCGTTTGCCAGATGCGTGGCGGATCGCGGTGATTATTGAGCGATACTGATCTGTTCGTGAGCTGGCGGCAACCTTTGACATCAGGCTTTTCTTAATCACGGCAGGCCAAAGGGCTAACTGGAGGTGTCTTTACTTGCGGTTGTTCGCGAGGCGGGAAGGTCGGCGGGGCGAGGGGGGCTTGTCTGCAGGCTCGTACGCATCGGGGCCGTGCCCGGTTGAGGTTTCCCCGCCTGGGGACGGGCGGGCTTCGAGGAGCCGGGTCCTGATGGTTCTGCGCGTTGTGTACGTGCTCCTTATCGTCGGTGGCGTCGTCGGGATCGCGCTCGGCGCGGGGCAAGGGGCGTGGCTGATCGTGGTAACCGCTGTCTTCTGGATCTCGCAGGAGTCGCGGTACGGGGTCCTGAGCAGGCGGTAACGGCAGAGTTCACCTCAGGGCACCGGGCCGTGGATAGGTCCGTGCCTGATGAATGGGAACTCGGGTTTACGTGATCGCGTAGTAACCTCCGATCGGGTCTGGCCAACGTGTCCAGACTTCGCGATTGCCGAGAACGGGGATGTAGTACCCGCAGGCTGGGGCAGGACGCGTCGGAGGCCGAAGACGCCGAGTTGCTCGTGCTGGGGCATGAGGTCGCCGTGCTGCGCCGTGCCAATCCGCGGCCCCGGCTGGACTGGGCCGACCGGGCGGTCATCGCGGCGCTGATCCGGCTCCTCCCGGGAAGGCTGCGAGCAAACCGGCTGGTCACCCCTGGCACCGTCCTGCGCTGGCACCGCCGCCTGATCGCCCGCAAGTGGACCTATCCCCAGCGGGCGGGACGGCCGCCAGTCAGCGCCGAGGTCGCCGCGCTCATCGAGCGGCTCGCCACCGAGAACAACGGCTGGGGATAGAAGAGGATCCAAGGTGAGCTGCTTAAGGTCGGCCATCGGGTCAGCGCATCCACCATCCGCCGGATTCTCAGGGCCACTGAAGAGCCCTCCTGCACCCAGACGGCACACCGACACGACTTGGCGGAAGTTCCTGCACGCACAGGCAGCCACGATGCGCGCGGTCGACTTCTTCCACGTGGACTGCGCGGAGACCCCGCAGCGCCTGTACTGCCTGTTCGTCATCGAGGTCGGCTCCCGCTACGTACACATCCTCGGGGCCTCCGCGAACCCGGACGGTCGGTGGACCGCGCAGCAGATCCGCAACCTGCTAATACGACCCGCTCGGCCGGCTGGACTCGATCACGACGGCCGGGTCGATCGGGTCGCGGTACACCTACCACGGCGGACTACTCGACGCGGCTGCGAAAGCAGCCATTGCCCAGGACCCCGAACTGCTGGGCCTGTACATTACGAGGTCTGGAGAGAAGGGGCCCGACATCAGTGATCCCGCCCGCGGTGTCTGGTGGGATATCACCTCCGAGGCTGACTGGGATCCCACGTGAGTAGATATGCGAGTTCGTTCGGATGGGGCACGCTACTATCCACTGGATGAAGCTGAGGAACCTTGAAGTCGCAAGCAACGAGATGGCAAGAGGGTGAGGGACCCGCCCTAGCCGAGGAAGTTATCTCTCGGCTAGGGCGGGGCGCTTCCCTGGACGGCATAGGTATCGGCGTGCACGAAGGGCGCGCTGATCTACGTGGCCTTGTTCGCAGTGCGACCGGGTCGCGAGCCGTCGGCGTAGACGCGAACTCCATTCTCACGGATATAACGCTTCAAGACCTAGATCTGAGTGGTGCGGTGCTGCCACACCTCCGATTCCGTAGCTGCCGTATCGTTAACTGTTGCTTCGAGCGGGCGCGATTTGAAGACCTTCGAATCTGGGGTAGCCAGTTCGTTTCCTGTGATTTCACCCGCGCGGTCCTTCCTGGAATTGTGCTGGGCAGCGGTACGAACTACGCAAGCGCGAACATCTGGCGCTCGGTCAACTTTACGGCTACTGGCTTGCGGGGTGCCGTTGTCAACCAGGCCATCTTCGGGGACACGGATTTCTCGAAGGCAAAGCTCGACGGTGTGGCATTCCGGCAGTGCAGCCTGAATCGGGTAACGTTCGCGGGACGGCTTCGGGGTGTTGTGTTCGATGGGCGCGAGATCAGCACTGCGCCAGCCTCGCCGCCATTCCGGCAAGTCGACATGCGTGACGCAATTCTTGACATGTGTGAGGTGCGAGGATGCGAGTTTGTCGATTCTGTCTTCCCGAGCGATGAAGATCTTATAGCGGTTCCTCGTTTCCCTGAAGCGGCAGAGCGGGCATTGCAGGCACTGGCTAGCGATTCCTCCCTTGCTGCTGGTGATATTAGAGCGTATCTAGGGCATTCTCTGCATGGGCCGACGCAAAGTCCCGATTCCATCTTCCTGCTGAACCTGCGCGATCTCCGAGAGTATCCCGCGGGGGAGGAAACCGTGCGGCTCGCTAAGAATTTGCTGATTGGCCCGGATTGAGTCTATGCGCTTGCTGGAGAGGACCTGCGGATTCTCGAACGAACCGGAATTTACCTGAAAGTACGGGCCAGGCCAGCTGTTTCACCGGTGATCCACAGGTCCCGTTACGTTCGGTCGAAGAAGTCCACGATCTGCGGGTACACGTCGACGGCGGCCCTGGCTCCGACAATCGCGTCGAGATGAGCGTAGTGGGGAAGCACGATACGTTCGTAGTGACCTTGCCGGTTATGCTCCCGAAGCCAGCGCAGGGTCCGGAGCGTGCCATCTGGATGGAAGATGTAGTTGTGCCGTCCCTGCAGCAGCAAGAGCTTCGTGTCGGCGAATCTTTCTGGGTGCTCGAAGTAGTCATTCCCGCCGCCCCGCGTGACGGCCGCGCCTGTGCGCATCATCAGCGCGAGGTGCCTGAGCGCCTCCAGGTTCCCGACGCCGAACATCTCGTTGAGCGCGCGGTGGGTTGCGTCGTTGAGCCGCGCATGATGATGGGTGCACCCGTAGATCGCGTTGATCCACCGGCACACCGCCTGGCCACACTCTTCTTCCACGGGCATCGGGAGGGTCCGGAAGAGGGTATCGAGGAGCGCGTTCGGCAGCGAGGGAATGATGGTCGGTGCCACGGTCCGCAATCCGATGCCCTCAAGGGCCTCCGCGACGTGCAGCCCGGACTTGACCTGATTGAACGCTGAGGTAACCGGGTGCAGGGGAGCTTGAGCGCAGACTGCGGAACGGATGCCTGTTAGCCCTGCGAGGACCGCCATCTGCAGCGAAAGCGATCCGACGCAGTGGCCGAACGCCTGAACGTCGTCTCGGCCGGTAAGCTCAAGCACCTTCGCGACGGCCAGCGGCCAGTCGCAGCGCGCGATGTCATCGATGGTGAAGCTGGTCCGTGATGACGGCAGGTCGATGCCAGCCCGGTAGTCGAACAGCCAGACGTCGTACCCGGCTTCGGCAAGGAACTCAGTGATGTTCACCTCGACGGTCGGGGCCAGGAACGAGCGGGTCGACATGCCGAATCCGGTAGCCAGCATGACCGGCCCCTTCAGGCCGGAGTTGTATCGGATCAGGCGCACGAACGCATCGTCTCCGGGCCGCTCGTTGGCATGCCATCCTCCCGGCTCGTCATACCACCAGATCCCGTCTGGGTGACGCGGCTCGCGGATGGCACTTGGCGCGTGCCCCGTCTCTCGTGGAAAGGCCCTGGCCACGTTGAGCGCACCGCCGTATATGCGCGCGAGCTCGCCTGCGAAGAGAGCACTAAAGGCCAGCCGGTACTCTCGCTGCTTCCGAAGCGGCACGCCCCGCACGTTCATCGTGCGTAGCAGCCTGGCGAAGTCACTCGCTTGCAGGCGCAGTATCCCAGTGCCGCGCCCGGGGCCGTCCAGTTCCCTGATTGTCGTGTACAGCGTGGTGGTGTCCAACCAGGCATGACGAGCACCGCGCTTGCGGATCACCTTGTGGCCGTCAAAGACGTACCGTTTCCCGTCCTCAGCCAGCAGACTCATCCAGTAGCGCATGTGCCACGTCTCCGGCTGCGACGGGTCGGGATCCAGCAGCGTGAAGTGGCCCTGCGTGACGGTCATGCGGTGTGGTGACAGTTCCGGCGCGAGCACGGTGCCGACGATTGCCGCCGGGCGCGTCGGATCGTTCAGCACCGCCTGGACGTCGTCGTAGTCGATGGTGAGCAGGACTTCCACCAGTGCGCCGTCGTCTCGACCGCACGCGTGGC
>JBAUZR010000210.1:0-4301 GCA_049585375.1 Acidobacteriaceae bacterium | reverse complement strand
TTTGTTATGGCAATCACCCGTTGGGATCCGTTTCGCGACGTGCTGACCCTGCAGAACCGCATGAACACGCTGTTCCATGACTTCAATCGCACCCAGGGCGAGGGCGATGCCCTGTCCACTGCAGCGTTCGTGCCGCCTGTCGACGTTTATGAGGACGAGCACAAAATCGTTCTCAAACTCGAAGTCCCGGGCATGAAAGAGGACGACCTCGACATTCAGGTCGAGAACAACCTGCTCACCGTAAAGGGCGAGCGCAAATTCGAAAAGGAAGAGAAGGAAGAGAACTTCCACCGCATCGAGCGGCGTTATGGCACCTTCTATCGTTCGTTCACGATTCCCACTACCGTGAACGCGGAGAGCGTGAAGGCCAGCTACGACGCCGGCGTGCTCCGCATCGAACTGGAGAAGCGCGCTGAGGCCAGGCCGAAGCAAATCAAAGTGGAAGTCGGCAAAGGCCAGATCGAAGCCGGCAAAAAGGAAGTCAAGCCGGCCGCGTAAGTCCTGGCCGGCCGGGCGGACGCGCTTCGCGCCGACCCACTTGAAACATTTCGGGCATGAAGCGGGAGGAGAGTTCCTCCCGCTGTTTTTCAGGCGCAAAATTGAACCGACGCCTTTGTCTGCAGTACCGCTGGCTACAGGCCACGGGCTAATGCCTCCGGCTCCGGACTTCAGACTCCCGGCCCCCGGCTAAATATTGAGGTGTTTTATGGCAATTCGTTGGGATAAGTTCACAGTCAAATCGCAGGAAGCCGTGCAGAATGCCAGCCAGCTTGCCGCCGAAAACGGCAATCCGGAGATCCTGCCCCTGCATCTGCTCGCCGTCCTTCTCGCGGACAAAGAGGGCGTGATCCCGGCCGTCCTCGAAAAGATCGGCGTGGCGACGCCGCAGCTCGAATCGCGGGCGCTGGAAGCCGTGAATCAGCTGCCGAAAGTTAGCGGCGCCTCCGCGCAGCCCGGCGCCTCGCACGCGCTGAACCAGGTCTTCGACCAGGCCTTCAAAGAGGCCGAAAATTTCAAAGACGATTACGTCTCCACCGAGCACCTCCTGCTCTCCCTCACGCGCCAGAAAAATGATGGCGCCCAGTTGCTGCTCGCGTCCGTCGGCGCAACCCACGATGCGGTGCTCAAAAGCCTCACCAGCGTCCGCGGGAGCCAGCGCGTCACCGATCAGAACCCTGAAGCCAAATTTCAGGCCCTCGAGAAATACGCGAAGGACCTGAACGAGCTCGCCCGCCGCGGCAAGCTCGACCCGGTCATCGGCCGCGACGAGGAGATTCGCCGCGTCATCCAGGTGCTCTCGCGCCGCACCAAGAACAACCCGGTGCTCATCGGCGAGCCCGGCGTGGGCAAGACCGCCATCGTCGAAGGTCTCGCCCGCCGCATCGTCCACGGCGACGTCCCCGACATCCTGCGCGACAAGCGCGTCATCTCCCTCGATCTGGGCTCGATGCTCGCCGGCGCCAAATACCGCGGCGAGTTTGAAGACCGCCTCAAGGCCGTCCTGAAAGAAATTGAAGAATCGAACGGGCAGATCATCCTCTTTATCGACGAGCTGCACACGCTGGTCGGCGCCGGAGCGGCCGAAGGCGCAATCGACGCCTCCAACATGCTCAAGCCGGCCCTCGCGCGCGGCGAGCTGCGCGCCATCGGCGCCACCACGCTCAATGAGTACAAGAAATACATCGAAAAAGACGCAGCGCTCGAACGGCGCTTCCAGATCGTGTACGTCGGCGAGCCGAACGTCGAGGACACCATCGCCATCCTCCGCGGCTTGAAGGAGCGCTACGAAGCGCATCACAAAGTTCGCATTCGGGATTCGGCCATCGTCGCTGCGGCCACGCTCTCGCACCGCTACATCTCCGACCGCTTCCTGCCCGACAAGGCCATCGACCTCGTCGACGAAGCGGCAGCCTCGCTCGCCATCCAGATCGGCTCCGTGCCCACCGAGATCGACGAGCTGGAACGCGAGGCGACCTCCCTCGAAATCGAACGCGAAGCCCTGAAGCGCGAGAGCGATACCAATTCCAAAGAGCGCCTGCAGCATGTAGAGCGCGAAGTCGCCGAGCTGCGCGAAAAATCAACCGCTCTGCGCGCGCGCTGGCAGAAGGAACGCGAGGCCATCACCCGTATCAGCGATCTGAAGAAACAGATCGAGACCCTGCGCTTCGAAGCCGACGAGCAAACCCGCCGCGGCAATCTGGAGCGCGCGGCGCAGATTCAGTACGGCGAGCTGCCGAAGGTGGAAGCCCAGCTGAAGGCCATGGATGCCGCCCAGGATGGCACCGGCGGAGCGCCCCGCATGCTGAAGGAAGAGGTGGACGAGGAAGACATCGCCCGCATCGTGAGCAAGTGGACCGGCATTCCCGTCTCCCGCATGCTCGAGGGTGAGGTGAAGAAGCTCGTCCAGATGGAGGAGCGTCTGCGTGACCGCGTGGTCGGCCAGGATCTGGCGCTTTCGATCGTCGCCAACGCCATCCGGCGTTCGCGCGCCGGGCTCAGCGACCCGAAGAAGCCCATCGGCTCCTTCATCTTCCTTGGACCCACAGGCGTAGGCAAAACTGAAACCGCTCGCGCCCTCGCCGAGTTCCTCTTCGACGACGAACAGGCCATGATCCGCCTCGACATGTCGGAGTACATGGAGAAGCACGCCGTCGCTCGCATGATCGGCGCGCCTCCCGGCTACGTCGGTTACGACGAGGGTGGCCAGCTCACTGAAGCCGTGCGGCGTCGTCCCTACTCCGTCATCCTCCTCGACGAGATCGAGAAGGCCCATCCGGATGTGTTCAACGTTCTGTTACAAGTTCTAGACGACGGCCGCCTGACCGACTCCAAAGGCCGCGTCGTGGACTTCAAGAACACGGTTCTCATCATGACCTCGAACCTGGGGGCCGCGTTCCTGCAGGGCGAGTCGCTCAAAGATGAGACCGCCTTCGGACATGCCACCGAGAGCGTCATGCGCGTGCTGCGCGAGCACTTCCGTCCCGAGTTCCTCAACCGCGTGGACGATGTTGTGATCTTCCGGCCGCTCCAGGAGGAGCAGCTCCAGCACATCGTCGATCTGCGCCTCAAAGACCTCGAGAAGCTGCTCGCCGACCGGCACATCACCATCGAGCTGACGCCCGCGGCGCGCCATCAGATCTTCACCTCCGGCTACGATCGGGCCTACGGAGCGCGCCCGCTCAAGCGCGCCATCCAGCGGCTCATTCAGGATCCGCTGGCGTTGAAGATCCTCGACGGCGAAGTGCTCCACGGCGACCACGTCCGCATCGACGGCGACCGCTCCGGCACACTGCGCTTCGAGGTAGTCAGCCGCGCCGGCATTCCGCTGGAGCATGGCGTGGCCATCGGACAAGCCTGAGTTCATCCCGGCGAGGGAACACGGGATATACAATTACGGCTTTGGAATCAAAAGCCTGCGGACAATTCCGCAGGCTCTCCTGCTTGACGGGTCAAATTGACTGGTCAATAATCAACTATGCGTCAAATCCAGGCCTCGGAAGCCAAGACTCGGTTTCTCCAGTTGCTGGACGAAGTGGAACAGGGAGACAGTTTCCAGATCACACGACACGGAAAGCCAGTGGCGCGTATAACGCCCGAGGCTGACCGGAGGCAGGCCGACATCGCTCAGGCAATCGCGGAGTTGAAAGCCCTGCCGAGCCGACGCCAGAGGCTGACCGTGGCGGAAATTCTGTCGGCGCGCGACGAAGGCAGAAAATACTGATGTCCTTCGTCGTGGATGCCTCCGTTGCTGCGGTCTGGGGACTATCGGACGAAAACCATCCCAGTGCAGACGCTGCCCGTCAGCGACTCGAATCGGACCCCGCAATCGTCCCGGCCATCTGGTGGTTCGAGCTTCGGAATACCTTCCTTGTCAACGAGCGCCGCGGGCGGGTGAGCCCGGCGGAAACAGCCGGATTCCTGCGTGTCATCTCCCGGTTGCCCATCCATCAGGACCGCAACCCTGAGGAGCAGCGGCTATTGTCGCTGGCGCGCACACACCGCCTAACCATCTACGACGCCGCCTATCTCGAATTGGCGCAGCGTGAAGGAATCCCCCTGGCTACGCTGGACGCCGCCCTCACCGATGCGGCGAAGGCAGAGGGAGTGCCTCTTCTCGGCGCAACACCCTGAGTCTCCTCTTCAACCTCGCTATCCCTTCCATTTAATGTTGCAGCCGATGCTCGGCCGCTGATCGTCGCTGATCCGTTCGCCAGCCAGCAGAGCCTTCATCGCCGCGCGCAAATCCCGCCCCGTCACCGGCACATTGTTGCCCGGCCGGCTGGAGTCCAGCTGTCCCCGAT
>JBAUZR010000209.1:0-3973 GCA_049585375.1 Acidobacteriaceae bacterium | reverse complement strand
AGCGTGTACAGTCCGTAGAAGAACGGCGCTTCCCGGAACTTCCGCTCCACGCCGGATTCCACGCCCAGCCCTTCGCATACCACGTATGCCGTGGAGAGCGGCAGCACGCTGGCCGAGAAGAAGCCGGCATTGAAAAGCCCAAAGGCGAACAGGATGAACGCGTACTGTCCGGCCAGCGGCTTCATCGCCTCCGCCGCGGAGGACGCGTCATGGATGGACGTGATCCCGTGCACCCACAGGGTCGCGGCGCACGCCACGATGATGAACCACGCCACTACATCAGTGAAGATTGACCCAACGATTACATCCAGCCGCGATCCGGCGTAGCTCTTCGCGGTCACGCCCTTCTCCACAATGGATGACTGCAGGTAGAACTGCATCCATGGCGCGATCGTCGTCCCAATCACCGCTACCACTGCAAACACGTAGTCCTTATCGCGCAGAACCGACATCGAAGGCAGCTTGATCGTGGCCGACCACGCCTCGTGCCAGCCCGGATGCGCCAGCACTCCCGCGATGATGTAGCAGAAGTACACCATGGAGGCGACCAGGAACACCTTCTCCACGCTCTTGTAATCGCCCTTCACCGCCAGCAGCCACACCAGCGCGCTGCAAATAGGAATGGAGATGAACTTCGACACGTGAAAAAGTCCCAGGCTGCCCGCAATCCCCGTGAATTCGCCGATGATGTTGCCGAAATTCACCAGCACCAGCAGGAACATGATGATGACCGTCAGCCGCAGCCCAAATTCCTCGCGAATCAGGTCGCTCAGCCCCTTGCCGGTCACCGCGCCCATGCGCGCGCACATCTCCTGCACCACAATCAGCGCCAGCGTGACCGGAATCATCGTCCACAGCAGTGCGTAGCCGTATTGCGCGCCCGCCTGGGAGTACGTGATGATCCCGTTGGGATCATTGTCGACATTGGCCGTAATGAATCCCGGGCCGAGCACGGCGAGGAAGAGCAGGATCCGGGTTCTCCAGCGTTTCAGCATCTCGGCACAAGTTCAGTTCAGGATTGGTCTTGCGGAGGAGCGGGCGAAACCCCAGTGTAGGCGACCTGCGTGAATTTGTGTCACCTCATTTGCCGCGAATCCGACGCCGGCAAACCTCGTTGCGAGGGCTTTCTGTAGACTGAAATCCAGCATGACCCGACTTTCGTTCCGCCGATGGGCGGCACTGCCTCTTTTTGCAGCCTGCTTTCTTCCGCTCCTGGCCTCGCTCGCACACGCCCAGGGCACCCGCCTGTGGACCGAGTCGCGCTTCGAAGATCTTGAGCGGGGCACCCCCAACGGTGTGGCCATTACCAGCGACGGCCATCTCATCCCCGGACCCGAAGCTAAATCCATCCTCACCACACCCTCCACCTATGTCTGGTCGGAGGCCGCCGATCGCGAAGGCGACGTCTATCTCGCTACCGGCACCCCGGCTACTGTTCTCCGCGTTACGCCCGATGGCAAGTCCACCACCCTCTTCACCAGCCGCGAGATGAGCGTGCAGGTGGTTCGCGTGGGTCCTGACGGCGATGTCTATGCCGCTACTCTGCCTTCCGGCAAGGTCTACCGGCTTGATCCCCATGCCGAGAATCGCAGCGACGACAACGCGACCGTAGTCTTCGATCCCGCCGGCACAAAGGAGAAGCCGAAATACGTCTGGGATCTTGCCTTCGATGCCCAGGGCCGTCTCTACATCGCCACCGGCGGCCCTGCGGCCGTCTACCGCGTCAGCCCCGCCAACGCCAGCACCCCCAGCAAAGCCGACCTCTTTTTCAAGAGCGATGAGGAGCACATCCGCTGCCTCGCCTTCGACAAGTCCGGCAACCTCATCGCCGGCTCCGACGGCACCGGCCTCATTTACCGGATCGATCCCTCCGGCAAGGCCTTCGTCCTCTACGACGCGCCTAATAAAGAGATCACCTCAGTTCTGGTCGCGCCCGACGGCACCATCTACGCTGCCGGAGTAGGCGACAAGGGCCGCAATAATCTCCCTCCGCTCGCTGTCACCGGACAAGCCACCGTCACCGCGACCATCACCATCATTCAGCCCGGCTCCGTTCAGGCCTTCAGCGGCAATACGCTCGTCCCCGGCGGCTCCCAGCTTTACGAGATTCCCCACGGAGACGGCCCGCCGCGTTCCATCTGGACCGGAAAGGACGACATCCTCTACGCCCTGGCCTGGACGCCGGACGGAGTCCTTGCCGCCACCGGCAATCGCGGCCGGGTCTATCGCATCCACGACGACGGTACCTGGGCGGACATCGCCCACCTCGAAGCCTCGCAGGTCACCGGCTTCGCCGATTCGCCCAGGGGTCTTTACGTCAGCACCGCCAATTCCGGACGCCTCTACCTGCTGAGCCACGGCCAGGCCCCTGAAGGCACCTACACCAGCGAGGTCTTCGATGCCGGAGTCTTCGCCCAGTGGGGCCGCTCCGAGGTCGAACTCGGCGCCGGAACCCAGCCCTCCGCGGTCCAGATGTTTGCCCGCGCCGGCAACATCGAAAACCCCGAACGCGCCTGGGGCGACTGGAAGCAGTTCACCCCCAACGTCGGAGCGGTGGGCATCTCCTCGTCTCGCTTCATGCAGTGGAAGGTGGTCGAGCATCCGGGCAGCTCGCTGGGCGCCGTCAGCATCGACTACCTGCCGGTCAACCTGCCTCCGGCGGTCGATGAGATTGTGGTCGTGCCCGGTGCTCGCGCCAGCTACAACCCGCAGCCTCCTGGGCAGACGCAGCCCGTCACGATCAATCTCCCCTCCACCCAGGCCAATACCGTCAATTTCAATCAGGACGCCGGTAAAGAGCCCCTCTCTGCCTTCAAGGACCGGACCGCCGTGACCGTGCGCTGGGCCGCGCATGACGACAATGGCGACGACCTCGCTTTCACCCTGTATTACCGCGGCGAAGGCGAGCGCAACTGGGAACTCCTCCGCGACCATCTGCGCGAGCGCTACTACTCCTTCGACGCTTCACGGCTGCCCGACGGTCCCTACCGCATCAAGGTCGTTGCCAGCGATGCGCCCTCGCACAATCCAGGCGAAGCCCTCACCGGTGCCGGCATCAGCGATCAGTTTGTGATCGACACCACCCCGCCGGTTGTCTCCGGACTCCAGGCCAGCCTCGTCAATGGCAAAGTCCACGCTTCTCTCACCGCTACCGATGCCACCTCGCCGGTCTCGCACGCCGAGTACTCCATCGACGCAGGCCGCTGGCAATACATCGCCCCGGTTGGCAATATCGCCGACTCCCTGACCGAGCGCTTTGCCTTTGACGCGCCCATCCCCGCGCCGCGTACTGACGCCGCGCCGCCCGTCGATCCCGGTGAACATGTCATCGCCGTCCGCGTCTTCGATCGCTACGACAACGCCGTCACGGTGAAGGCGGTGGTGCGCTCGCCCGGATCGTGAGATGAAAGCTGAGCAATGAAATTTGAGCTCTTCATCGCGGCCCGGTATCTCCGGGCCAAGCGCCGCCAGGCGGTCATCGGCGTCATCACCTGGATCTCCATCATCGGTGTCGCCGTGGGCGTAGCCTCACTCATCATCGCCCTGGCCATTACCAACGGCACCCGTCGCGACCTCCAGAATCGCCTCCTCAGTTCCACCTCGCATGTCGAGCTCATGCGCACCATGAGCGACGGCATCCACAACTGGCGCGCTCTTACCGAGCGTCTCCGCCATCTGCCTCACGTTGTCGCCGATGCCCCCGGTCTCTACGAACCGGTCCTCATCTCTCGCGGAGCACGTTCCGGCGGAGCCCTCCTCAAAGGCATTATCCCCACCCAGGAGCGCACCGTCTCCGACATGCTCAACCGCCTCACCGCGGGCAGCATCGCGCCTCTCAGCGTCACAGCGAATCCGCAGGATTCCGGCGGCGAACCCACCCCGCCCATCGTCATCGGCTACGATCTGGCCGACTCCATAGGCGCCTCGGTCGGCGACACCGTCATGGTGACCAGCCCTCAGGGCGATCTCACCT
>JBAUZR010000208.1:0-1668 GCA_049585375.1 Acidobacteriaceae bacterium | reverse complement strand
GTTAAAGGGGGTGTAAGTGAGACTCGCGCCGGCCGTGGGGAAATCGTTGGCGGGAATGGTGTTCGCGACAGCGGGTGAGCTGCCCTGGATGAGGCGGCGCCACTCTTCGTTCCAGAAGAAGAAAGTGCGATTGCGATTCTCGTTGTAGACATGCGGAATCCAAAGCGGGCCGCCGATGTTGCCGCCGGGCTCATTGAGTTGAAACGTCGGTCGCGGCTTGCCGCTCTTCTTCACGAAGTAGTCGTTGGCGTTGTAGTCAGTGTTGCGGTTGAACTCGTAGAGTTCGCCGTGGTAATCCTTCGTCCCCGATTTGAGGACGAGGAGGATGGTGCCACCGGAGCCAATGCCGTAGTCAGGCTGGTAGTTGCTGTCGAGAGTCTGAAATTCGGCAATTGATTCCTGGGAGGGCAGATTCATGAAGCAGCCGCCGCAACCGCGATCGTTCTGCTCGGCTCCGTCGAGCAGGTAGATATTATGCTCGGTGCGGGTTCCGTTAAAGCTGATGCCATTGGCCGACGTGAGCGCGTCGACGCCGCTGAATTCGGGCAGGTTGTTGGTGACGCCAAGCCCGAGGGCCGCGAGGGCGGTGACGTTGCGGCCGTTGGTGGCCAACTGCTCCACCTGCTGCCCGCTGATCAGTGTGCTCACCTCGCTGGTCTCGGTCTGCGTCTGCAGAGCCTCCGCCTGGACGGAGACGGTCTGGGTAGCGCTGCCGACCTTGAACGCAACGTCTTCTTCCAGGGTCTGGGAGACATTGACCACGATGCCGGTTTTGGTGAAGGTCTGGAATCCAGGCGCGGTGGCGGTGAGGTCATAGGTGCCGATGCCGACGTTGCCGAAGCGGTAGGCGCCGACCGAGTTGGATACCTCAGCGCGGACCACGCTGGTGGCCGTATTGGTGAGGGTAAGCCGGGCATTGGCGACCACAGCACCGCTCGCGTCGGTGACCGTTCCGTTGATGGTGGCGTTTTCCTGAGCGCGCAGCCCGGGAGCGAAGACGAGAAGCGCTGCGAGCGCAACAAACCATACGAATCGACGCTTAAGGCGAATCCCTTCATTTGCGCCTGAAGGAAATAGGCCGTAAAGCAGGTGGAATTTCGATGCCATGATGCCTCCCTGAGCAAACGTTTGCTCGGACGCCCGGTCAATCTCGCCAAACGTCCACAATTTTATTGATGTGTTCAGGTAAATCGACTTTCTGCCGGTAAACAATTACTCCGATGGCTCGATCGTTGTCAAGCCCAGCCAAACCCTGTAAACATGGCACATTGCCTTGATACCGTTTACAATTGCCGCTCCGCAATTCAGGTCGCTTAGCGTATTTTGAGAAAACGCTTGCGGGGCGATATGGTACGTTGTATACGCCTCACAGGATGCCCTTCCATGGGTGGTTCGACGAGAAAGACAAGACGCCGGTCGTCTATAGAGTCCGATCGCATGGATATCCACGCGGTTGCCCGGCTCGCGCATGTCTCGACTGCCACAGTCTCACGAACCATCAATCATGTCCCCACAGTTGACCCGAAACTCGCGAAGCGGGTGTTCGAGGCGATCCGCGAACTCAATTACCTTCCCAATACACAGGCCCGGGCCCTTGTATCCGGACGGAGCCGGATTTTGGGCCTGATTGTTTCCGAGATCACGAACCCCTTTTTCCCGGAACTGATC
>JBAUZR010000207.1:0-6187 GCA_049585375.1 Acidobacteriaceae bacterium | reverse complement strand
TCTCCGCCCTTTCCTGGCGCTGACTGGCCCCTCGGCGGCACCGTCGAAATCGGAGCCCCCGATTACAACAGCTACATGCTGATGGAGGCCGTCAACGAAAACCGGACCCGCACCAAGGTCTACGGCTGGATCGACGTCGGTGGCAATGCCAGCACGTCGAACAGGGGAAAATATGCCAACGGCGAGACGGCGTACGATGTGATCCCCAATTCCATCCAACTCGACCAGGCTGCCGTCTACGTCGAGCGTCTGCCCGACACGGTTCAAACCGAGCACTTCGACTGGGGTTACCGGTTCGCCGGCATCTACGGGCTCGATTACCGCTTTACCACAGCGATGGGCGTCCTGAGCCAGCAGCTGCTGAGCCATGGCAGCGGCAGCACCTATGGTTTTGATCCTGTGATGTACTACCTCGATTTTTACGTCCCACGCGTCGGCCAGGGCATGGACGTCCGGGTTGGACGCTACATCTCGCTGCCGGACATCGAGGCGCAGCTCGCGCCGAATAATTACACGTACAGCCACTCCATCACCTACACCTACGATTGCTATACGCAACACGGAATCAACACGACGGTGAAAGCCAGCGACCACTGGACCTTCCAGGCCGGCGTCTCCGCGGGCTGCGAGTCCGCGCCATGGATATCTAACGCGAAACTCACCGGTAATCTCTGCGCGGCCTACACCTGGCACAATGGGGGCGACAACCTCTATGCCTGCGCCAATTCCCTCAACTCCGGAAAATACGCCTATAACAATCTCGAGGCGTATTACCTCACCTGGTATCACGGCATCAACGCAACCTGGCACACCGATACGGAGGCGTGGTACCAGTGGGAAAGCGATGTTCCTAACCTTTGTTACGGCCTCGACCCCTGCATCAGTTATGGCTCAAACGCCAACATCGGAGCCAATTCCGGATCGATCGTCTCTCCGTCGCTGCTCACGGGCGCCAACGGCGCACAGTGCGATCCCGCTGCAACGCACTGCTATGCACCGGACATCGCCATCGTCAACTACGTCGAGCATGCGTTTCGTCACAATACTGCTTCCCTCAACATCCGCAACGAATACGTCAACGATTTCGCGGGCCAGCGTACCGGCACCAAGACCGCCTACTCCGAGGATTTGGTCGGCTTCGATTTCTGGGAAGGCAGCACTGTCACCTTCCGGCCCGAGTTGCGCTACGACCACTCCTACAACAAACCCGCGTACGACGCGCCCTTCGTCAATGGAGTCAGCGGCGCACCCACCAAAAAGGATCAGCTCACCCTCGCCGGCGACGTTATCTGGCACTTCTAGCGTTACGCCGAAGCCGATGCGGTGCCAGTCACCGGAAGAATGGCCTGATGATCCGTCCAGACAGCGCGTTCTTTAAGGAACTCGGCACCTGAACCCTCGGCTGATTGCTGCCAGCGGACAGTGTTCATCGAAAACGGACAGTGCAGCACAGAGTCCGGAGCCAATGCCATCTTGTTATCTTGCTGACTACAAAGGGGCAGCACTCAGCAACCCAACTGGAGCCTCGCGTGCAAATGTTGCCAGGCAGGAGGATGTCGGATGCGATACTTCCCGAAAAATCCCTTCTGCACGATCCGTAAGCTGGCCGAGAGGCTGACCCGACGCATTGTCCCTGCGTTCATGTTCCGATCCATGGTGCGCATCGCGGTTCCTGTTGGCGTGGTATCTGTTTGCATTCTGGCGTCCCTGGCCAACGCCCAGGTCTCGCCGAGCCTGCCCAATCCGACCGCGGCGCCGAATCCGCTGACAACGACGCTATCCATTTTTCGCAGCAACATGCAGGACAAGATCATGAAGTCGGCGGCCAAAATGCCGGAGTCCGGGTACAGCTACCGGCCGACCAAAGACGTTCGCTCCTTTGGCGAGATCCTGACTCATATCGCGGACATATCCTACACATTGTGTTCAAACGCCAGGGGTGTTGCGAACCCCGCCTACCACGAAGAGTTCCAAGACCGAGATCATGGTCTACCTCAAAGGCTCGTTCGATTACTGCGATGGCGTGTACTCAGGCTTCGCCGATGCCCACCTCAATGCCCCGGCGGACTTCTTCGGCGTCAAGACAAACAAGATGTTCATTTTGACGCAGGTCGGAAATCATGACGCCTTGCATTACGGCAATCTCGTCACGTATCTGCGCATTAATGGCCTCGAGCCATCCGGGGGCTGGTTTTGATGGCGGCCTCCGGCCCTCCGATTTCTTGCTTCCCGTTCGCGTGCACCCTGGTCTCAAAAAAGGAAAGCTCTGTCCGCCTCATCGCGAACAGAGCTTTTTCCGTGAGACTCCCAGTAACTACCCTGTTTGCCGTACATAGCAAACCGTAGTTGCACAAGTACCTTATTTGCCATACATAGCAGCTTGAGAGAGCTTTTCCCGGAGTGCTCAGCCGCTATTTCGTCTTCGCCTTCTCCAGAGCCTTCGCCCCGTCCAGATGCTTCTGGAGCACCGGAATCGCATTCTGAGCGTAGGTCTGCAGAGCGGGATTCTTCGCGTCCGTTGCTTCCTTCTTGTAGACCTCGATCGCCTTTGTATGCCCCGCGACCATATCGAGAATGTACTTGTGGTCGAACGCCGCGCCTTTCAGCTTCTGGAACGGATCGATCATCGCCTTATTCTCTTTGGAGTCAATCGCATCCGGTACTGTCAGGCTGGCCTGCTGCGCAGCGGCATGCAGATCGCTGAAGTCCTTGGTGTGATCGGTCACCAGCATCTGCCCGTAGTCCTTCACTCCTTGGGAATCGGCCACGTTCTGCGCCAGCTGCCCCAGATTGGCTTCCACCATATCAGTCTGTGCGGCGAAATCGACGAACTGCTGATCGGTCATCGGCGCTCCCATCGCCTTCTTTTGAGCCAAAGCGGGAAGGGCGCACAACGACAGACAACAAAGGGCTGAAAGAACACGTTTCATTGCTTCTCCTCCATCCAATATTTGGATGCAACCTGTCCGTTTTCTGCCGTGCGATTACGTCTCTCCATCTTTGCCGGAATTCCTGTTGACGAATTCCGCCGCCGAGCTATGCTTCTCCTGACCGAAAGCAGGGCTCCCGATGCAAGCAATCGCGGCTCGACACTACGGCTCCCCCGACGTCCTTAAGCTCGAAACCCTTGACCGTCCCGCCCCGGGCCCCAATCAGGTGCTCCTCCGCGTCCGCGCCGCTTCCGTCAATCCCCTTGATTATCATCTCCTCCGTGCCGAACCGGCCTTCGTGCGGCTCTTCTCCGGGCTCGGTGGCCCCCGACATCCCATCCGCGGTGTCGATGTTGCCGGCGTGGTTGAAGCCGTCGGACCTGAGGTCACCCATCTCCATCCGGGGGACGCCGTCTTCGGCACCGGCCTCGGCGTCTTTTCCGAATATGCCTGCGCCGCCGAGTCCACCCTTGCTGCCAAGCCCCCCAGCGTGCCCTTCGAACACGCGGCCGCCGCTCCCATCGCCGGCGTCACCGCCCTCCAGGCCCTCCGCGATCAGGGCCGCCTTCGCGCCGGCCAGCACGTCCTTGTCCACGGAGCCGCCGGCGGTGTCGGCACCTTCGCCGTGCAAATCGCGAAGATCCTCGGCGCCCATGTCACAGCCGTTACCAGCACTGCCAATCTGGAGTTTGTCCGAGCCCTCGGCGCCGATTGCGCCCTTGATTACACCCAGGAAGACTTCACCCGCGGAGGCCGTCTCTACGACGTCATCGTCGACTGCTACGCCAGCCACTCCCTCGCCGACTGCCGCCGCGCCCTTACCCCTCAGGGCATCTACGTTGGCGTCGGGGGTCCCACCTCTGGTGGTCTGATGTCGTTTTCCGGTCGCATCCTGGCGATGCTCATGTTCTCCCCGTTTCGGAAGAAGAAGATGGTCTTTTTCATTGCGAAGATGAACCCGGCCGATCTTGCCCAGTTGGCCGACTGGATGGCGGTCGGCCAGCTCACGCCCGTACTCGACCGCTGCTACTCGCTCGTCCAGGTCCCCGAGGCGCTCCACTACCTCAGAAGAGGACGTGCCCGCGGCAAAGTGGTCATCGTTGTCGAATCCGGCAGTGCCTGACCGGACAGGCCTTACTGCACAAGGGTCGCCCGCACGATCCTGTCGAGCTTCGGATACGCCTTATCCATATAGGCATTGCCGCCCTGGAAGATCGCATCCTGGTGTCCGGCGCGCATGCCCCCGCCCGAATGCTCGCCGTACCCGCCGTAGAGCTTTTCCACGGTATCCATGCCCGCGGCCACCCGTCCGAACGGGGCAAAGCTGTTCTCGCGGTCGATTCTCGTATTGTCGCCGGTGTTGATATAGATCTCGGTGGAGCGCGTGTCCGGGCCGGTATTCGCAAACGCCACGTACCCCAGGGTGTTGGGCTTGATCAGCGGATCGTCAGGGATCACGCGATCGCGCCAGCGCAGCGCCACCTGTGGGTCTCCACTGATGCCGAACTGCACCCACCGTCCCGGTACCACGCGGAAGAACCGCGAGTTGTTGTAATAATCTTCGCGCACCAGCTCGTAAAAGCGGTCCGCCCCATGCGGAGCCCACTCCCGGTGTGCCTCAATCACGAAGCTCCCCGCTGTCGTCTCGAACCGTACCCGGAAGATCGCGGGAGCCTGTTGTCCCTGTCCGGCCGGAAAGGCCGCCAGAAGCCACAGGAGGATCGCAGCGATCATCGGCCCTCCATCAATGGCTCGACCACGTCTTGTCCGGCGCGTTGCACAGCGTCTCCAGCGGACAATCGATGCATCGCGGCTTCCGAGCCACGCAGATCTGCCGCCCGTGGTGGATCATCTCGTGCGAAAACGCGATCCACCGGTCCCTGGGAATGACCCGCATCAGATCCTCTTCCACCTTCTTCGGATCCTCGGCTCGCGTGAGCCCGAGCCGGTGCGAGAGCCGCAGCACATGCGTGTCCACCACCACGCCCTCGGCCTTGCCGAACGCCACGCCCAGCACCACGTTCGCCGTCTTGCGCGCCACCCCCGGCAGCGGCAGCAGCTCGGCCATGGTCTCGGGAACCCGGCCGCCATACTGGCTCACGATCGCCTTCGCCGCTCCGGAAATCGACTTCGCCTTGTTGTGATAAAAACCGGTCGACCGGATCACCTCTTCGATCGCGGGCAGGGAAGCCTCGGCAAACGCTTTGGGTGTCGGGAATCTCCGGAACAGCTCCGGCGTCACCATGTTCACCCGCGCATCGGTGCACTGCGCCGAAAGAATCGTCGCCACCAGCAGCTCCCACGGATTTCTGTGGTGCAGCGCGCACTCCGCGTTGGGATACGCCGCCGCCAGCCGCCGCAGCAACTCCGCAATCCGCTTCGGATCCAGTTCGAGTCCCGGTTCCTTGCGACCCTTCACCGCCGCGCCGCCCGCTGCCTTCGCTGCCGCTTTCTTTGCGGGACCTTTGGCCGCCGCTTTCCCACCCCGCCGCACCGCTTTGCTCGCTGTCTTCTTCGCTGCTTTCTTTACAACCATGAGCCGCATTGTAGCGGCTTCGCCCGCAGCACTGGGGACCTCACTCGTACCGCAGAGCCACCACAGGATCGACACGGGTTGCGCGCCGGGAAGGGAAGAACGCCGCCAGCAGCGCTACGCCCAGCAGCAACAGCGAGACGCCGCCAAACGAGACCGCATCGAGGATAGGCACTCCATAGAGCAAGTGCCGCAACAGCCAGGCGACGCCCGCAGCGAGCACCAGCCCGATGCCCAGTCCAAACACCACCGGTCGCGCGCTCTCCCGCAGCATCAGCAGCAGCACATCTCCCCTGTGCGCGCCCAGGGCCATCCGAATCCCCACCTCCCGCGTCCGCTGCACAACGATATAGCTCACCGTCCCGTAGATCCCGACCGTCACCAGCACCAGCCCCAGCAAGCCGGTAATCGAAGCGATGGTCGCCGCCATGCTTGATGCGATAAACGGCTCCGTGGTCCGCAGCATCTGCTCCAGCGTCAGCTGGCGCGCGCTCAAATCAGGATCAACCGCCGCCAGCACCGGGTCCAGTTCGCGCATCAGACTCGCGCCGTCGACGTTGGCGTGAATCAGGATCGGGTACTGAGGCGCGGCGTCCGCCGGCATCGGCAGATAAATCTCCGCCGAGTCACTGGCGTCCAGCGTTACCCCACGCGTGTCCTGCGCCACGCCTATCACCCGCCATGCAGGCCCGTCCGGCAGCGGCTCACCGGGCTCGTGGTACTG
>JBAUZR010000206.1:0-3823 GCA_049585375.1 Acidobacteriaceae bacterium | reverse complement strand
TTGTCGCCGGCGGCGCTGGTCAGGTAAAAGTCGACTTCCGGTTCGTTGGTGTTGGGATTGCGGCCCGGCTCGGCGTCGCGAATATCGGTACCGCCCCAGACCGGCAGCCGTTTCAGCTCATACCAGTCAGTCCCGCTGCCCTCACTGGCGGCGCCAGGAACGCTGGGGATCAGCTCGGCATCCGGAGGCACATAGCCGCCGATCGCCTGCAGGGCCGTCTGTTTGTCCGGCCAGGGTCCGCCGAGAACCGCGTGGGCTTCCAGCCTTGCGGTGGACTGGATGACGTCCTTGACGCGGCCGAGGTCGTCCACACCCGGCAGCTCCACCAGAATCTGATAGCTGCCCAGCTGATACGGCTCGATGATGGGCTCCGAGACGCCCAGCGAGTTGGTGCGCTGGGTAATGACCTCGATCGCCTGATCGAGAGCGCGCTGTTTCACATCGCTCTCGACGCTGGGCTTCATGGTCAGCGTCCAGGTGTTGTTCACGCCGGGCGAGATGTCGTAGCGGGCGCTGTAGCGGTTCTCCAGGATAGAGCGTACATCGTCGCTGTGGGCGGCGGGAACGCCGGAGACCTGGATGTAGTCCGTGCGCTTCGGATCGGGCTTGCTGACGGTCGCGCCCGCAACGCCGTTCTGCTGCAGGTCCTGCTGGATCGCGGCCACATCGCTGTCGGTATCCGCGCCCACGGCTTCATCCACCTGCACCTGCAGGATGAGGTGCATGCCGCCCTTGAGATCGAGCCCGAGGTGGATGCGGTTGAGCAAAGACTGCTTGAGCGCTGTTCCGGAAAGTCCGTGAGGCAGGCCGAAGATGCCGTACACGAAGACGACCAGAATACCGATGATCAGGAGGGTCTTGGACTTGAGGTTCTTTTGCATGGAATCTCTACTTCACTTCGTCCTGCTGGGTCACAGAGGCAATGGCGCTCTTGACGACCTCGATGCGCAGGTTGTCGGGGGGAACGCGTAACTGGATGGCGTCGTCTTTAATGGAGAGAATGATGCCCTTGATCCCGCCGCTGGTGGTCACCCGGTCGCCCGGTTTCAGGCTGCTGAGCATCTGCTGCCATTTCTTCTGTCGGCCCTGCTGGGGTCGAATCAGCAGGAAATAGAAGACCACAATGATGAGCAGGAAGGGCAGAAACGACGCAAGTCCCGTCGGCAAAGCGAGAGGAGCCAGCACGGCAATGGAGGTCAACACGCGGTCCTTCTGGCCGGACGGAATGCAGCCCGTCTGCGGCGCACGGCGAAATCAATTCCACGGAAGGGTCCCGAGGAGCGCGTCTCTTCACGCAGGCACTCGCGCCCGGGGCCTGGATACCTGGAAACGGCCTCCCGCCGAAGCATGCACACTGCCACTCTCCACAGGGAAGCCTGCTTCATAGAATCGCGTACCCCCGGGGGAGTGTCAAGGACAAGTCGCCAAAAGCCGCTCCTACCGCTCTTTGGTTTCACCGTTTTTGATTCCGGACCCGGTTTCCACATCGCCGGATCCGCGGCGTCCGACCTACACTGGAGTCTCGCCAACCGACGGGAGGAACAGCATCCATGGGCAGCGCGCCTTCGCCTGCGCATCCGGCCGAGCATCCAGGACGGATCGAGGTTATTACCGGGCCGATGTTCTCCGGAAAGTCCGAGGAGCTGATCCGCCGCCTGAAACGCGCCCAGATCGCCAAACGCCGCGTGGTTTGCTTTAAGCCGGATCTGGATAGCCGGTACCACCGCAACGCGATTGCCTCGCACAGCGCCCAGACCCTCGACGCCCTGCCGGTCGCGAATGTGGACGAGCTGAAAACGGTTCTGCTGCCCATGCTGGAGGCGGTGGAGGTCGTGGGCATCGACGAGGCGCAGTTTTTCGATCCCTCGCTCGTGGGGCTCGCCAATCACCTCATGCATACCGGGCACAGGGTAATTCTCGCGGGGCTGGACACGACCTTTACCGGCGAGCCCTTCGCGCCCATCCCGGAACTGATGGCGATTGCGGATGAGGTGATCAAGCTGTCGGCGGTCTGCATGCAATGCGGAGCCCCGGCCGTGCACACGCAGCGGCTCGGCAGCAATCAGTCTCTCGTGCTGGTGGGCGCGGCGGGGGTCTATGAAGCGCGGTGCCGGGCCTGCTTCCGTCCCTGGGTGGATGAACACGCGGCTCAGCAGCTGGAGCTGCCGGTGAGCGCAGAGGTCCGATCCTGACGCCGAATACCGGTTGCCCCTATTGCGAGGCCTGGGCCGACTGGGGTCCCTGTGCGCCGGACATCTTGCGCAGATAGATCACCAGATTCCAGACCTCGTCCGTCTTGGCGCGCGGTCCCTCGGAGGGCATCTGCCCCTGACCCTCGTGGATGATGTAGAAAATCTCCCCGTCCGTGAGCTTGCCCAACGAATTAGCATCACGGTAATCGCGCATGCTGAGCTTCTGCTCGACCGCGACATCACCCTTGCCGTTGCCGTTGTCGCCGTGACACATGGCACAGTCCCAGCTATAGATCTGCTTCGCGCGCGCCTGAGACTCCGGCGTCGCCTTCACCGGATTGACTTTGTTCACCCACTCGTCCGGGATTTTGCTTTGGGCCGGAGCCGTCTTCTGGTCGGCGACTGGTGCCGGAGCCGTCGCCGTCGCCTGGTCCGGAGCGGAAGGGGTCTGCTGAGAGAATGCCGGAGCGAAGAACAGCAGCACCGGAATCATCAGAAAAGGCTTCAACATGGCAGCCTCCTGACACTGCTTATGGAAAGTCCCGGCACCACTGTACGCCCGCTGGACAATAACCGCGCAGCTTTTTCACTGCTGTCGAGGTATTAACGTAACCATCCAGACAGCAGGCGGTCATCTCCCGGAACGCAGCTCGACGCAACCCCGGCCCGGTGCGCGTGGCGCTCTAGTGGGAATATCGCTCCTCGCCCACGGGCAGCGCGATGGCCAGCCGATTCTGCTCCGGCGGCAAAGGGCAGGTGGCATACGGCGTATAGGCGCACGGGGGATTTTGCAGGCGATTGAAATCAAGGACGATGTGGCCCGGCTGCTCCAGGCCGTGATCGGGGAAATCGGCATAGAGGAAACGGCCGGCTCCGTAGGTCGTGGAGTGGCTGGTCGCATCTCGAACGATAAAGAAGAGCTGCTTCGCCCCCGGCACCTCGAGAACCGGCTCGAGCCGGATCGTCTTTCCGTCCAGGCTGAACTCGGCCAGCCCCGGCGCGGGCATCTCGATCGTCGTCCCGATTATGGTTGGGATCTTCTGCTGATGCGCCGGCACCCAGGGAATCCAGCGCGCTTCCACGCGGTAGCGCGGGTTCGGCGGGTACCAGTGAAGGCCGCGGAAGTGTACCCGCGTCGGCGCCTGCGTGTCCTTGACGCGCAGCGCATAGCGATCGCCGCGATGGATGACGAAGAAGGTCAGCGTGCCATCGCTCAACGCATGCGGTTTCATATCATTGCCGGTCAGCACAATCGACTGCGCCGGGTGGCCGTCGACCCGAAACGCGGCAGGAAATCCGCCGCTCGGCGGCAGCAGGCGCACCTGATTTCCCGAGAACTGGAGGATTCCGAGATGGGGAGCGGTGGCTCCATCGAGCTGAATCCGATTATCAGAGGCCGCTCCGAAGGAGTTCTCGCCTGGCTCGATCCAGTCGAGGGCGACAAGGGTGAGCCATCCGTCGGGCGCGGAGAGCCCCTGCGCCCGGGCACTCCGCCAGGCCAGCAGGCCCGATCGCCAGTCGGTGCTGCCGGCGAAGACACGGGAACCCGCTATGCCGACAAGGAAAACGACGGCGAAGGCGGCAGAAACGGCGAGACGGCGTCGGGAAGACGGGCTCATAAGGCGACTCTC
>JBAUZR010000205.1:0-5257 GCA_049585375.1 Acidobacteriaceae bacterium | reverse complement strand
GCGCGAAGCGGCTCCGGTCGGAATGACAATTCTTTGCGAGCGGGGCTCGGTGACCTTCGCCGAAATTTTGACCAGGGCGACGTCGATGCCGTCGGCGGAGGTTCCGCTCATGACGCCGGCGACGATCATTGGGGACTGGGGCATTCTCTGGAAAGCAGTGTACAGGCAGAGTTCAACGGCATGAGAGAGCGATCGGCGCTCAGCGAAAAGCTCATCGTCGCCGGGTTTCCACCACAGAGAACACAGAGACCACAGAGGAGGCCGAGCTCAGGAGGAGGGGTCGAGGCCGTGCCAGCGCTCGGGATCGGCGGAGTGGACAGGGGCTTCGCCGACGGTCTGGGCGAACTGGCGAACGTCGTCGCAGAGGCGCTGGAGGCGGGTGTCGGAGGGGCTTTGACGCCGGGTGGGCTGGAGCCACTTTTTCTTGGAGCGGTAGATCTTGCGCCAGGCGCTGGCGATGACGTTGCGGAAGGCGCGGGAGCGCTCGGCTTCCTTCACGATGGCTTCGTAGGCGCGGTGAACGAGGGCAGGGTCGCGGCAGATCTCGATCATCTGAATGCCGGCGAGAAGGGCCTGGACGACGGCTTCTTCGATGGGCATTTGCGAGAGGATGCCGCCCATCTCCATGTCGTCGGAGAGGATGATGCCTTTGAAACGGATCTGGCGGCGGAGGACGTTCGTGACCCAGTAGCGGGAGACGGTGGCGGGAGCGGGGTCGCGGCCGGGCCATGGGTACGAGGCGTGGGCGACCATGGCAAAAGGCAGGCGTGGGCCGACGGCGAGCCATGGGGCGAGATCAGAGCGCCACATGAGACGGGTCTGGCGGGGGATGCTGGGCATGGACTGGTGCGAGTCAGCCGATCCGCCGCCGAGGCCGGGAAAGTGCTTGCCGCAGCCGAGGATGCCTTCCATTTTGAGGCCGGCGAGGAAGGTGCGGGCATAGTCGATGACGCGCCACGGCTCTGCCGCGACGGCGCGAGTACGGAGGACCGATGCAGACTCGGGCAGGGCGAGGTCGAGGACGGGGGCCAGGACGGCGTTGAAGCCGAGGGCGCGAGCTTCCCGGGCGATAAGCCAGCCATGCTGGCGGTAGAGCTGGCGCTTGCCGGTAGCAAAAACAGCGGCAGGCGAGGGCATAGGGCCGATGAGGTCGCGGAGGCGATCGACCAGGCCGCCTTCCTCATCGACGCAGCGGAAGAGAGGGGTGGTGCCGAGGCGATCGGCCTGACGGAGGAGGGCGCCGGTCTGGGAAGCTTCCTCGATGTTGCGGCGAAAGAGGATGAGACCGCCGGGGCGGATCTGCTGGAACCAGACGCGCTCGGCTTCAGAGAGGGAGGTACCGGCGATGCCGACGATAAGAGTTTGACCCGCCTGTTCGGCCAGGTCGACGTTCCGGCGGCGGGGCATGAAGGCGCGGCTCTTGCGGGTTCCGGCGGTGACCCCGGGGGGGGATGCGGCATTTGGGCGTTGGGGGCTCATGGGTTCGTTCCGGAACATGGATTAGGGTCTGACTGGATTGCTTCTATCCCCGGATTTCGGCTTTCAGCTCTTCCAGAAAGTTCAGCGCCTGCAATGGCGTAAGGCTGTTGACGTCCATCTCCGCGAGGCGATCGAGGATGCGCTGCGAGAGCGGAGTGAACATAGTGAGCTGCAGCGAGGGTTCGGTTTCGAGCGCGACGTTCTGCCGCTCCGAACGCTCGTGCTGCTTCAGCACCTGCCGGGCTCGCTGGATAACCGCCGGAGGCAGACCGGCCAGACGAGCCACATCGATTCCATAGCTGCGATTTGCAGCGCCCTGTTCTATCCGATGCAAAAAGACGATGCCCTGGGGGCTTTCCCGGACAGAGACATGCAGGTTTTTCAGGCGGGGGAACTCCTCGGCGAGCAGGGTGAGCTCATGGTAGTGGGTAGCGAAGAGGGCGCGGGCACCGATGTGGCGCTGCAGATACTCAAGCGTGGCCCAGGCGAGGGCGAGGCCGTCGAAGGTGGAGGTGCCGCGGCCCATTTCGTCGAGGAGGATGAGGGAGCGGGGCGTCGCGGTGTTGAGGATGGTGGCGGTTTCGGTCATTTCCACCATGAAGGTGGAGCGGCCGCGGGCGAGGTTGTCGCTGGCGCCGATGCGGGTATAGACGCGGTCGACCAGGCCATAGGTCATGCGGTCGGCGGGGACGAAGCTGCCGGCCTGGGCGAGGATGACGAGGAGAGCGGCCTGGCGGAGATACGTGGACTTGCCGCCCATGTTGGGGCCGGTGATGAGCAGGAGGTTGGGGGCGGAGGTGCTGTCGCCGGCGTCGAGGTAGAGGTCGTTGGGGATGAATCGGGTGTCGCCCGATTCGTCCATGAGGCGCTCGATGACGGGGTGGCGGCCGCTGACGATTTCGAGGATGGGGGCGGATTCGATGCGGGGGCGGGTGTAATTCCTAAGCGCGGCGAGGTGGGCGAAATTGGCGACGAGATCGATTTCCGCGACGGCAGTGCTGGTGCGGCGGATGCGGGAGGCGTTTTCGACGATGCGTCGGCGGAGATCGGCGAAGAGGCGCTTTTCGATTTCGACGCAGCGCTCCTGGGCGGTGAGGACTTTGGTTTCGTAGTCTTTGAGCTCGGGCGTGGTGAAGCGCTCGGCGTTGACGAGGGTCTGCTTGCGCTCGTAGTCGGCGGGGACGCTGGCCAGGTTGGATTTAGTGATCTCGATGTAGTAGCCGAAGACGGAGTTGAAGCGGACTTTAAGGGAGCCGATACCGGTGCGGCGGCGCTCGCGGTCTTCGATGGCGGCGATGGAGGCGCGACCGGAGGAGCCGATGGAGCGGAGGTCGTCGAGTTCGGCGTCGATGGCGGGGGCGATGACGCCGCCTTCGGCGAGGGTGAGGGGCGGGTCGGGGACGAGGGTGGCGGTGATGGCGGAGTGGAGGTCGTCGAGGGGGTCGAGGGTGGAGGCGTTGGTCCAGAAGGACGAGCGGATAGCGTTTAGCGGATAGCGTTCAGCGGCGGGGTCGGGGGTGTTTGCAGTGTCGGGCGACTTGCCGAGATTATCGTTCCCGGCCAAAGAGGCCGCTGATGCTCGGACGGCGGGGAGGTAGTTCAGGGAGGCGGCGAGGGCGAGGAGGTCGCGGGGGCCGGCGCTGTCGAGGGAGATGCGGGCGAGGAGACGGTCGAGGTCGAGGATGCCCTGAAGGGAGCGGCGGAGTTCTTCGCGGCGGATGAGGTCCTGGCGGGCGGCGTCGACGGCGGCATAGCGGGCCTCGATGGCGGCGGAGTCGATCATCGGGCGCAGGAGGGTCGAGCGGAGGAGGCGCTTGCCCATGGGAGTGCAGCAGGTGTCCATGGTGCGGAAGATGGTGACGTCGGGACCGGTTTCAGAGAAGAGAGGCTCAACGAGTTCCAGATTGCGGGCGGTGACCTGATCGAGGTGGAGGTGCTCGGCGCGGCCGTAGTAACGGAGGGAGTCGACGTGGGTGGCTTCGGAGTGCTGGGTGCTGCGGACGTAATGGACGATGGCGCCGGCAGCGATAGCGGCGGCGGTGTGTCCAGAGAGGCCGAAGCCTTCGAGGGACTGGCTGCCGAGCTGGCGCTCGAGGAGGGGCAGGGCGAAGTCGGAGGTGAAGACCCAGTCGTCGACGGGGGAACGAGTTTTGATCTGGGCGAGGAGCGGTTCGAGCGTCGCGGCATCCGCTTTGGGGCCGAGGGGGCCAGCGGCGGCGGGAAAGATGAGCTCGGCGGGGGAGAGGCGAAGGAGCTCGTCGAGGGTTTGGGCGGGTGCGCCGGGTCCGGAGAACTCGGTGGCGCGGAAGTCGCCGGTGGAGAGGTCGAGGAGGGCAAGGCCCGCAGCGTCTCCCGCGACGTGGACTGCGGCGAGGTAGTTGGACTGCTCGGCGGCGAGAGCGGGATCGAGGGCGGTGCCGGGCGTGAGGACGCGGGTAACTTCGCGGCGAACGATCTTTTTGGCGAGCT
The DNA here is from genome assembly GCA_049585375.1 of Acidobacteriaceae bacterium. Taxonomy (GTDB): domain Bacteria; phylum Acidobacteriota; class Terriglobia; order Terriglobales; family Acidobacteriaceae; genus Palsa-343. The sequence goes on along the minus strand of JBAUZR010000205.1, from coordinate 1,309 downwards.
TTGGGTCTTCCATCTGCTCGCAGATGGCGACGCGGTAGCCCTTGCGGAGGAGGCGGGCGATGTAATTTTCCGCTGCGTGCCAGGGAACGCCGCACATGGGGGTATTGCGCTCTTTGTCGCGGGCGGTGAGGGTGAGCTGGAGCTCGCGGGAGGCGGTTTTGGCGTCGTCGAAGAAGAGCTCGTAGAAGTCGCCGAGGCGGAAGAAGAGCAGAGCGTCGGGGTGCTGGCGCTTGGCGGCCATGTACTGGCGCATGAGCGGGGTTTGGGTGTCGACGTCGTTGTCGGGCACGGGAAGGGTCCAGGAACAGGGTATAGGGATTAGGGAATGGGGAGTAGGGATCAGCGTATAGCGGTTAGCGTATAGCGTTTTTGTGGCTGGAGCCTGGCGGTTTTCATCACGGAGGACAGGGAGAGCACAGAATCGGCCATGAAATCTTCTGTGGCGCGCCGATAGACTGAGTTTCTGTGGCGAAGCAGCGGATTGGGATTCATTTGTCGACGTCGGGCGGGGTGTTTCGGGCGGCGGATCGGGCGCATGCGATTGGGGCGAACACGTTTCAGATTTTCTCGTCGAGTCCGCGAATGTGGCGGGCGCAGACGCTGGAGGCGAGTCACTGCGAGCAGATGCGGCGGCTGCGGCAGGAGTACGACTGCTTTCCCCTGGTGATCCACACGAGTTACCTGGTGAATTTGTGCAGCCAGACGGAGCTGTTCCGGGAGAAATCGGTGGCGGCGTTCCGGGGTGAGGTAGAACGGGCGCTGGCGCTGGGGGCGGAGTATCTGGTGCTGCATCCTGGGTCATGGAAGGGGCTGACGCGGGCCGAGGGGCTGCGGCTGGCGGCGGAGGGGATTGCGCGTGCCGTAGATGGAATCGCCCTGGATGAGTGTGATTTCCGGGTGCTGATCGAGAACACGGCGGGGGCGGAGTTTTCGCTGGGCGGGAGCTTCGAGCAGGTGGCGGAGTTGGTGGAGCGGCTGCGGACGGTGGCGCCGGTGGGGGCGTGTCTGGACACGTGCCACTGTCATGTGGCGGGCTACGATCTGGTGTCCGCAGAGGGATATGAGGAGACGGTGGGACTGATCCGGGAGACGGTGGGCCTGGAGACGGTGCGGGTGTGGCATATGAACGACGCGAAGGCGCCGCGGGGATCGAAGCTGGACCGGCATGAGCATATCGGGCAGGGGACGATGGGTCTCGAGCCATTTCGGAGGCTGCTCCGGGACCAGCGATTTGCGCACTGCGCCTTCATTGCGGAGACGCCGGTGGATGAGGAAGGCGACGAGGCGCGGAATGTGGGGACGCTGCGGG
>JBAUZR010000204.1:0-9542 GCA_049585375.1 Acidobacteriaceae bacterium | reverse complement strand
GCTGGGCGGAGGCCGTCGCTGCCGACAGAATCAGGGTGATGCTCGCGGCCACAGCCGCCAGACACAGGTTTCGATGCGACCTTACGAATGTCATTAGGTTCCCTCCGGGGCTCAGCACGCAAAAAGCCCCTGACGCAAAATTTGGCCTGAAGCCGCTCCGCTTGTCGGGGCTACTGGGGAGGGGATTCGCCCGTCAGCGGGATGAGCGGCGGCTAACGCAATCCTGGTTCAATGGTTTGTGAATCATAACCACCACCCAGGGCAGCGTCAAGGTAATCATCGAGGAATCTTTCTTGCAGCCGATTGCCGCGAAAGTAACTTCAAAGTCACCGGTTAATCATGGACATCCGGGGGTTTTCGGCACTTCACGGTAACTTCCGCGACTTGTCCAACGATGCTGCTGGACAGTCCGTAAAAGCGGACCTTCCGTGCCGATCCAAAGAGCCGGAAGATTAACCAGCGAGTTTCGGGTGCAGCTTCTCAAAGCCAGTCGCCTGCTGATAACCCCGCGCCAGCGCGCAGAGCTTTGCATCCTGATAATGGTTTGCCAGGAATGTGATGCTGACCGGGGTGCCGGGGCCGCCGATCTGGTCGTCCTCACCGGTGTCGACCGCCGGCGGCGTTGGGGCGTCCGGACCGCGCAGGCCATTCGGAACAATGCAGGCCGGGTGGCCGGTCAGATTGGTCACTACCAGCTGTTCGCTGTTTGTGGAAGCCACAATGACGTCGACCTGATCGAAAAGCGCGGAAACCTGACGGATGGCGAGCGAGCGGGCGCGGTTCATCTGGATGTATTCCACCGCGGGAATAAAGCGCGCCACCCGGAAGATGTTCGGCCAGTCGTCGGGTGTCTGCTGAGTGAGCAGCTTGTCGCGTCCGGTGAGGGTAAGCTCATCGAAGGCCGCCGCCGCTTCGGCGTTCAGCCCGGGCACCATCGCATCGTAGGGCAGGTGCGGCAGTTCCAGCGGCGTCAGGCTGAAACCCAGGGCGCGGAGCTTGTCCAGAGCTGCCAGGTCGTACTTCCGGTCGTAGGCGCGCCGCGCGCGATATGCGGCCCGCTGGCGTTCGCGAGCCTCCCGCTTCTTCTTCTGGTCAGGCGTCTCGTTTGCCGGGACCGGCTTTTCCGTTGGCGGCGGTTGATCCGGGTCAAAGCCGGCCTTGAGATAGCCGACGCGCAGGCTCTTCCAGTCCAGATCGGCGTTCCAGTTGAAGGCGGCATCGCGGACGGAGAGGTCGTCGCCGTCGGGACCGTAGATCGCCTCCAGCACAGCGGCACAGTCTTCCACCGCGCGGCAAATGGGACCGAGCTTGTCCATCGTCCAGCTCAGCGCCATAGCGCCGGTACGCGGAACGAAGCCGAACGTGGGGCGCAGGCCGCTGCAGCCGCAGCGGGTTGATGGCGAGGAGATGGAGCCCAGCGTCTCCGACCCCACCGAAAATGCGACACAGCCAGCCGACGTAGCGGAGGCCGGGCCCGCCGAGGAGCCGCTGGAGCCCTGCTTCGGATTCCACGGATTCCGGGTACGCCCGCCAAACCACCAGTCGCCCAAAGCCAGGGCCCCCAGGGTGAGCTTCGCCACCAGCACAGCGCCAGCAGCATCCAGGCGTTTCACCACCGTGGCGTCTTCGTCGATGACCTGATGCTCGAATCCGCCCGCTCCCCAGGTCGTGGGGTAACCCTTCACGGCCAGCAGATCTTTCGCGCCCCAGGGCAGCCCGTGAAGCGGTCCGCGATAGTGGCCCCGCGCGATCTCGCTGTCGGCCTCGCGTGCCTGGTTCAGCGCGCGCTCCTCGGTCAGCGTGATCACGAAGTGCAGCAGCGGATCGTAGCGCTTGAGCCGGGTCAGGTACATCTCCGTGAGGTTCGTGGAAGAGATTTTGCGGCGGCGGATCAGGTCGCCCAGTTCCATCGCGGAGGCAAAGGCCAGCTCTTCAAGGTCCGAGGGAGCCGTCAGCGTCGCTGGCACGGCGCTGTAAACCGCCGGTTTTCGGGCGCTGTCGACGCCAGCGTGGGGTGGCAGCGGATCGAAGACAAACGCCGGGGCCACGCTATTGGGCAGGTGCAGCTTGCGAATCTCGATATAGCCCTGGCGATCCTCGTTCAGACCGTCCAGCATGGTCTGCCGGTCCTCGGCAGGAATGGTAATGCCGGCCAGGGCTGCGGCCTGGTCAATCATTTCCGAGGTGATCTTCGGCAGCGTCGCGTCCGCGGAACCTGACGGGCCGCCGGCCTGTGCCTGCGCGGCCAGGGTGTAGAGGGCGCCGGGAAAGAGCGTGGACAGGAGGCCAAAACGGCCGCCGATGGCGAGGAACTCGCGGCGATCCAGGGACATGGAGGACAGAGTAATGCGCCGCGCGGTCGAACGCCAACTTCCGTCACTCTCGGACGCGGCTGAGACGGCCCAACTCCCTCCCGATCGACTCCTAACGAGGGAGGGATTGTCCATTTCCGGTGCAGTCTCCCCTACCACCTAAGTTCCACATGCCGGTGGGACGAGGGAGTACAATTCAGGATACGCGTTCGGCTCGCCTCCGGGACCCGGAAGGGATTTCGTCCGGGATTCCGGCTAACAATTGGCTGACTCCGCGGGCCGCTTTGCGGCGTCTAATCTTAATGGAGAAATCCGATCCGAATTGGTGCGGACGACCCGTTCGGGATAAGTGAAGAGGCGTGTCTGAGAAGAGTGAGGGTTTTCCCAGGTGAATTCAACCGTTAAACAAATCCTGTTCTGGGTGCTCATTATTGCGTGCCTGCTGGTGCTATGGCAGCTGTTTCAGAAGAACAGCGTCATGGGCGGCCATGAGCAGGAGGTCACGTTCTCCCAGTTCCTTGGGGATGTGGAATCCAACCAGGTCTCCGACGTGACGATCACCGGTCCCGAAGTGCGCGGCCATTTCCGCGACAAGGGCGCTTTCCATGTGACGGTCCCGGCGAACTACCCCCACCTTTTCGACATTCTCGACCAGAACAAGGTCAGCGTGACCGTGAAGAACGACAACGGCAACAGCTGGTGGGGCTGGCTGCTGCAGTTCTCTCCTCTCATCCTGATCGCGCTGCTGTGGTTCTTTATGATCCGGCAGATGCAAAGCGGTGGAAACAAAGCGCTTTCCTTTGGGAAGAGCCGCGCGCGCCTGCTCTCGATGCAGCAGAAGAAGGTTACCTTTAAGGATGTAGCCGGCGTCGACGAGGCCAAGGAAGAGCTCAAGGAGATTATCGAGTTCCTGCGCGAGGCGCAGAAGTTCCAGAAGCTCGGCGGCCGCATTCCCAAGGGCGTGCTCCTCGTCGGACCTCCCGGAACCGGTAAAACCCTGCTCGCCCGGGCGGTGGCCGGCGAGGCTAACGTCCCGTTCTTCTCCATCTCCGGTTCTGACTTCGTCGAGATGTTTGTCGGTGTGGGCGCCAGCCGCGTCCGCGACCTCTTCGAGCAGGGCAAGAAAAACGCTCCCTGCATCATCTTCATCGACGAAATCGACGCGGTCGGCCGCCATCGTGGCGCAGGCCTCGGCGGCGGACATGATGAGCGCGAGCAGACCCTGAACCAGCTGCTCGTTGAAATGGACGGCTTCGAGTCGAACGACGGCGTGATCCTGGTTGCCGCGACCAACCGTCCCGATGTGCTGGATCCGGCTCTGCTTCGCCCTGGCCGCTTTGACCGGCGCGTGGTTGTCGGCCGGCCCGACGTTCGCGGGCGCGAGGAAGTTCTCCGCGTCCACGCGCGCAAGGTGCCGATTGCGGACGACGTGGATCTCCGGGTTCTGGCCCGCGGCACACCGGGCTTCTCTGGCGCCGACCTGGCCAACATGGTCAATGAAGCGGCCCTGAACGCTGCGCGCGCGAATCGCAAGCAGGTTCTCATGTTCGATTTCGAGCAGGCCAAGGACAAGGTCCTGATGGGCGCCGAGCGCAAGTCGATGCTGCTTACCGACGAAGAGAAGCGGGTCACCGCCTATCACGAAGCCGGCCACGCTCTGGTGGCGGCCCTGCGCGACCACGCCGATCCTCTGCACAAGGTCACCATCATTCCGCGCGGTATGGCACTGGGTGTCACCATGCAGCTGCCGGAAGACGACAAGCACACGGTCACCAAGGACTACCTGGAGACGCAGCTCGCCATCCTTATGGGCGGCCGTATCGCCGAGGAGATTTTCCTCAAGCAGATGACGACCGGCGCCGGCAACGACATCGAACGGGCCACCGATCTCGCGAGAAAGATGGTCTGCGAGTACGGCATGAGCCGCCTGGGTCCCCTGACCTTCGGGAAGAAGGAAGAGCAGATCTTCCTCGGCCGCGAGATCGCCCAGCACCGCGATTTCTCAGAGGAGACAGCGCGGCAGATCGATTCGGAAGTGCGGAGCCTGGTGGACGATGCCTATAAAGCTTCCTGGGACATCCTCAACGGCAACCAGCTCGTCATGCACAAGCTGGCCGTGGCTCTGCTGGAGCGGGAGACGCTGGATGCGAACGAGATTCGCGCCATCATCGACGGCAAGGAATTGCCGCCGCTGCGGCCTTCCGGCGGACCCGGTGCGCCGACCGCTGACGTGCAGCAGGTCCTCAAGCCGGAGCCGGGACGCACGGGCAGTCTGCCCGAAGGCAGTCCTTCGCCGGCGTAACTACAACGGTCCAACTATTTCAGGGGCAGCTCTCCGGAGCTGCCCTTTTCTGCTTCTGCGACAATGATTCCAGCATGATCCGTCGCTGGTTCTCCGTCCCGGGCGCGGCTCTCCTGAGCGCGGCATTCATCGCGCTCGGCGGCTGTAACTATCACACCGTCGATTCGGCGGTGCACCTGCCCACCACCGTGCATACGCTGGCCATTCCGGCCTTCCAGAACAACACGCAGTCCTACAACACCCAGGCGGTCTTCACCCAGGCGGTGATCCACGAGTTCACCAGCCGCACCTCCTACCGGATCGTGAGTGGAGAAGATCCCGGCGCGGATGCTACGCTGCGCGGCACCATCACCAAATTCCAGATCATCCCTCTCACCTACGATCCGACCTCCGGGCAGACCTCCAGCTATCTGGTCACGATCACCACCCAGCTCAAGCTGCTCGATCGTGGCGGCAAGGTGCTATGGGAGAACCCGTCCTACGTGTTTCGGCAGCAGTACGAGCAGACCCAGGATCTCGCCAGCTTCATCCAGGAAGACTCGGCGGCCACCCACCGTCTGGCCGAGGAATTCGCCCGAGCGGCTGTAGCGGACATCCTCGAGTCGTTCTGACACCGATTTTGGGCCTGTATCGGGCGCGCCAAGGCCTGGGCTCGCCCAGGATCCCGCCTGTTCCAGGGACTCCGTGCAACCACCAGGAGGGCTCGCGGCTACGGGAGCCCATCCGGCATTTCGGCGCCCTTTCCGGAGTTCGGCCCGGTCGCGCCAGGCCGCAGCTTTCCGGAACCAAACGCTCTTCCAATGCGTATGATTGCCCATGAGCACCGCCGGAACCATGACGTGGGATGGAACCTGGAACCTGGGGAAACTCGGGCTGCCGGGCGTCCCTGCGGGACGGCGTGCCACCCGGGCCGAAGCGGTCCGGCCGGGGCAGTACCGGGCGCCGGGCAGTGGAGAGCCGGCGGAGCGCTGGCGGCGGCAACCGCCTGCACGAATTGGCGATCGGGGCGAGCGCGCCGGCGATCGATTTGGGGAGAAGCCTGTGGAAGCGGAGTGGCAGGTCCTGGTGGAGCGGTGCCTGAAAGGGGACTCGTTTGCCTGGACAGAGCTGGTCAAAGCCCATCACCGTCGTGTGTACGGCCTCTGCTACCGCTTTACCGGATCGACAAGCGACGCCGAAGACCTTACCCAGGAAGTCTTCCTGAAGGTCTATGGCAACCTGTCGGGATTTGACCTGACCCGGGGCAGCTTCCAGACCTGGATCACCACCATGACCCGCAATCTGCTGGTGGATCACTTCCGGCGGTCGCGGGCCCAGCGCGTCACCGATTCAATGGACGCGGGCTGGGAGGGCGATGGCGACGACATCCCGCTCCTGCAGAGGCTTGCCGAACAGGGTCCGACCCAGCACGATCGGGCGGTGCAGAAAGAGATTGAGAAAATGGTGCAGGAGGCTCTGACGAAGATTTCGCCGGAGCTGCGGGAAGCCGTCATCCTGCGCGATCTGCAGGACATGGACTATAAGGAAATCGCGCAGGTTCTGCGTATTCCCGAAGGCACCGTGAAATCAAGAATCAGCCGGGGACGGGCGGAGCTGGCCCGGATCCTCGAGCGCAACAAGGGACAAGTGGTGTAGCGATGGCCGAGTACAACCAATTCGGAAATAAGCCAAGCGCTACGCTCCGCTGCGAGGAGTGGGAAGCTCTGCTGGTGGATGCGCTGGACGGCGTTCTGCCGGAAGACAAAGCGACGTCGTTCCGGGCTCACAGCGCTGAGTGCGCGAACTGCGGCGACCTGCTGGCCCACGCCGGGCAGGGACGAGAGTGGCTGGGTTACCTCCATACCGAGCCCGATGTGCCCGCGGCACTGATCGGCAAGATTCTCGACCGAACGGTCGGCCCCGGCAGTGTGCAGCTGCCGGTCCTGGCGGGGGAGCAGAGAGCGGGCGCGGCGGCCATGACCCTGCCGTGGCGGCGCAACTTCCATGAGACGCGGCTGCTCATGACTGTAGCCATGGCGTTCTTCTCCATCGCGCTAACGCTGAATCTCATTGGTGTGAAGGTAAGCAGCCTGCGCCTCGCTGATCTGCGGCCCTCCACCATCGGCAGTACCGTTTCGCGCCAGTTCTACGCGGCACGCGGCTCGGTGGTGCGGTATTACGATAATCTGCGTTTCGTGTACCAGCTTGAATCGCGCATGCGGGAACTGCGCCGGACCGTGGAAACCACCCCCGGCGCAGGCCAGCCGGAGAAGAAGCAGGAGCCGTCGAAACAGAGTGGCGACAAGAGCGGCAGTCTGGAGGGCGCTCCGCGTGGCGACGTGCTGAACGCTGAACACCATGCGTCTGCCGGATTCCGGCCGCAGGCCGCCGAGCAGCGGACCGCGTTCTGCCTGTCGCATTCGGTACGAGCAACAGAAACTGTTACAGAAACAGAGGTAGAAGTACGAGTGTCAGTGGGTCATTCGAATTCCATTTCCCTGGATCAACTCGGAGCCGGGCTGCAGGCAAGGAACGACAGAAGGAGCCTGGTATGAACTGCGTCAATCATCCCGAAACAACGGCTACCGCCTTTTGCCAGAATTGCGGCAAGGCCCTTTGCGCGACATGCGCAAAGGATGTCCAGGGGAACGTCTTTTGCGAGCCTTGTCTCGCGGCGCGGGTCACGGGCACAATGCCGGGTCCCGGTGTCTCGCCCGGACCCTTCGGCCCCGTGCCGCCAGGATTTCCGCCGGCCGGTGCGCCCAATCCAGGCACCGCTACCCTGCTGGGCTTCATTCCCGGCGTGGGCGCCATGTACAACGGTCAGTACATCAAGGCCGTCATCCATGTCCTGGTGTTTGTCGTTCTCGTTGGCATCACCGAGCACTACGGTCTCTTCGGCGTCTTTCTCGGGGCCTGGGTGCTCTATCAGGTTTTCGACGCGCATCAGACGGCCAAAGCCCGGCGCGATGGGATGCCGCTGCCTGATCCTTTTGGGCTGAATGAGCTGGGCAATGCTATTGGCGGCCACACGCCGCCGCGCCCCTGGACGCCTCCTCCGCCTCCGGCAGGAACGCCCGGGGTGGGACCCGCAGCCGGGGCGGCTCCCGGATTTGTTCCGGGCACAGCGCCCGGCCAGCCCGACTGGGCCGATCAGGTGAAGCAGGGCGCACAGGCCTTTGGCCAACAGGCGGGTCAGTGGGGCGAGAACCTTCGTCAGCGCATCGTGACCGAGGCGCACCAGGCTGGCCAGTCGTATCCGCCCGCCGGTTGGGCCGTGCCCCCGGTTCCTCCGCCCACAGGCGCAGGATATGCGCCGCCTCCGCCACCGTCGGGCTGGGTACCTCCCGCGCCGGGTGCAGCGCCGGTGCCGCCTCCGGAGTGGGAGCTGGAGCGCGCGCGGCGTGAGCCGATCGGCGCCATTGTCCTTATCCTGCTGGGCATGCTCTTTCTGTTCAATACGCTGGGATTCTTCAGCTTCGGCTGGATTAGCCACGGATGGCCGCTGCTGATCGTCGGTATTGCGGTGTGGCTGCTGGTACGGGCGAGGGGCGGCTTCCGTGCGCCACCTCCGCCTCCGGGACCAGGCTATCCACCCCCGCCGCCCCCGGCCAATACGCAGCCGCCGGCCGGAGGTGTGCAATGAACCAGTACCTGTTTCTGCGGCGCATGCGTGGACCGATCATCCTGCTCACCTTTGGGATCACCGCGATTCTCGACGAGTATGCCGGCATCGGATACTCGCGCAGCTGGCCTCTGTACCTGATCGTGTGGGGGCTGCTCAAGCTCGCCGAAAACGCGATTCTCGCCCAGCATCCGCCGGCGATGCCCGGTCAGTATCCTGGAACCCAGGGCTACACCGCTGCTGGAATGACACCTGATATGCCCGGACAAACCACCCCTCCGGGCACCTCGATCGTGCCGTATGACACAACGTCCCATGAGGACGAGGAGAGGAGGTAAGTATGGCTACCACACCTCCGTCCTGGGGATCGAGGGAAGCGCGCTGGCAGGCCAAACAGGCCGCCCGCGCACAGCGGGATCAATGGCGTGCGGCTGCGCGCGCCCAGAAGGACTACTACCGAACCTACTGGCGCGGATGGCGCCGGCCTTCGTTCACCGGCCCCGTCGTGCTGCTGGCCATCGGCATCATCGCGCTGATGATGGAAACCGGCAAACTGGACGTGGTCGAGTTCTGGTCCTGGTATGCGCACTGGTGGCCCCTGCTTCTCATCGTCCTTGGCTCTCTGCTGCTCGCCGAGCATTTCCTTGACTGGAAGAGCCCTTATGCAGGACGGCGGTCCATGGGCGGCATCGTCTGGCTGGTGATTCTGATGATCTGCCTCGGGTGGATTTCGCGCGAAGGGCGTCTTGTGGGACCGTTCTCCTGGGACTTCAACGGCGACAATGGCGATAACTTCTGGAGCTGGATGGGCGCGGAACATGATAACGACGTGCAGATGGATCAGGTGCTCACCGCGGCTAAACCCGTTGTCACCGTCAACGATCCCGCCGGGGACGTAACTATCACCGCGTCCACTGACGGCAAGATGCATGTGCGTGCGCACCAGATGGTGCATCGCGATTCCGAGTCGGAGGCGAGGAAGATCTTCGAAGAACTTCAGCCGAAGATTGAAGCCTCGGGCGGCGGCGCCGTCCTGAACGTTCCCGAGAAAGAAGGCGCGCGCGTCGATCTGACTGTGGAACTTCCGGCAGCTGCTTATGCCACAGTGACCGCCGGACACGGCGACGTAACCGTGGATGGACTGAACGGTGGCGTGCAGGTGACCGGAAGCCATGGCGAAATCAAGCTCGAGGACATTGGGGCCGACGCCCAGGGCCACATCGATCACGGCGACTTTGCCGCGCATAACGTGCGGGGTCGCGTTCTGGTGGACGGGCATGGCGACGACGTCACCCTCTCCGAGATCCAGGGCTCGGTCTCCGTC
>JBAUZR010000203.1:0-2672 GCA_049585375.1 Acidobacteriaceae bacterium | reverse complement strand
GCTTATCACAACAACCAGGCGTCGGGTGGCTATAACTATGTGCAGTGGCTGAATCCTGGCGATGTAGTGGCAAGCGCCACAACCACTCCCGATGGATCGACTGCCTGCGTCTACAGCGGCACCGGATTCGTGACCAATCCAAACTGCCAGCCGACGACATATAACCTGCGCGCCTTTCCGACGCGCGTCAACGGGGTTCGCCAGATGGGGATGAACGGGATGAACGCCAACGTCTCCAGGAATTTCCGCCTGATGGAGCGGTTGAATCTGGAAACCACGCTGGAGGTCTACAACCTCTTCAATCACCAGGTACTGGGCGGCATCAATACGACGCCGACCTCCGGACAATTCGGGCAGGTGACCAGCGATGGCTGGCCCAATTCCTCGGGACGATGGCTGGCGCTGCAGGGGCGCCTGACTTTCTGAACGAAACCTTGTAGACAAGTCCCGGTGTGCTTTGGCGTCCCGGGGCTGCATTCTGATTCGGCCATGCAGTGCCTGAAGTTGGTTCTCCAGTGGAGGTGATGATGCATTCAGCCACCCGGCTCGGCCGGATCCTGTGCCGGAGAAGTACGGCGCAACCGGCAGCGGCGCTGCTGCTTTTCGTCCTGCCGTGGGCTCTCTCGGCACAACAGATTGGGAAAACCTATTCCGCCGAGGCGCAAACGGCGGCAGCGTTGCAGAATCTCTCACCGCAGGCGCAGGCTGTGATGGCGGCGCTGCCATCGCTCGGGACGATCCCGACAGGTGCCTTTCGGTACCATGCCGGTGAAGTAGCGAACGGTGGCTCGCTGGATCTTGACGATTTCTCCTGGCAAACTGTGCAGTTGCCGTTTACGGCTTCCGCCGACGAGATCTGGTTGCGACAGTGGGTTCAGGTTCCGCGCAGCCTCAACGGCTATGATCCGACCGGAGCGAAGATCTGGCTGGAGGAACCGGGCCGCGGCAATGTGGCGGTTTACCGGAACGGCGAGCGCATCGCTGCGGGTCCGGATATGGAACCCCTGGTTCTCTTCGATTCGGCGAGGCCGGGTGACAAGGTGCTGCTCGCGATTCACCTTGACCGCACCGATGCGGAGAAACACCTCCGCGCCGTGCGCCTGCGGCTGGACTTTCCAGCCAGCCGCCCCAATCCGGAAGACCTGCACAGCGAGCTGCTGACCGCCGCGCTGCTGATTCCCTCCCTCGCACCGGGTGACAGCACAGCGAAAGGCGAGCTGGAACAGGCGATTCGCAGTGTTGACCTGAACGCATTGCATGCCGGGGATCAGGCTGGATTCGATGCCTCGCTGCGCCAGGCACAGGCGAAGCTCGGGGCGCTGGACGGCATTCTGCGGCAGGCGAATTTCCACCTGACCGGAAACTCGCATATCGACGCGGCATGGTTATGGCCGTGGACGGAGACGGTGGATGTCGTGCATCGCACCTTCGGTACGGCGGCGCAGCTGATGGACGAGTATCCGACCTACACGTTCACGCAGTCTGCGGCGCAGTACAACGTCTGGATGGCGGATAAGTACCCCTCGCTGAATGACGAGATAAAACGCCGCATCGGGCAGGGACGCTGGGAGGTTGTGGGGGGCATGTGGGTGGAGCCGGATCTGAACATGCCGGACGGCGAATCCCTGGTGCGGCAGCTGCTGATCGGGAAACGGGCATACGAGAAGCTGTACGGCGTGGATGTGCGCATCGGATGGAATCCCGATTCATTCGGCTACGACTGGCAGCTCCCGCAGATCTATAAGAAGTCCGGCGTGGACTACTTTGTGACCCAGAAGATGTCGTGGAACGATACGAATCAGCTGCCGCTGAAACTTTTCTGGTGGGAGTCGCCGGACGGCAGCAAAATTCTCACGTACTTCCCGGACGGCTACGGCAACACGAATCTCGACCCGGTGCGGCTGGCCAACGATCTGGTGCATGCGCGGAAGCTGGCGCCGGGGCTGGACAACCTGATGGATTTGTACGGCGTCGGGGATCACGGCGGCGGCCCCACCCGCGCCGTGCTCGACCAGGGACTGCACTGGATGAAGCCGGATGAGTCGGTACCGCAGATGGAATTCGGCACGGCGCAGAGCTATTTCGACGCTGTACAGAGCAAGATCGCCGGTCAGTCGCCGATATGGAACTACCGTACGGCAGCCACCGGCGACACCACGCTGCCTGCTCCGGCGGCAGGGAAGATCACCATCCCGACCTGGGACGACGAGCTGTACCTGGAGTTTCATCGCGGCGTCTTCACGACGCAGGCGAATCACAAGCGCAGCATGCGCGAGAGTGAAGAGCTGTTGCTGAATGCCGAGAAGTATGCGTCGCTGAGCTGGCTGGATGGGCAGACGTATCCGGCGGCTGAGCTCAACACGGCATGGGAGAAGGTGCTGTTCAATCAGTTTCACGATCTGGCTGCCGGATCGGGTATTGCGCGGATCTATAAAGACGCGCAGGAGGATTATGCCCAGGTGCGCTGGGCCGCCAATGAAGTCTCCTCCAAAGCGATCGGGCATCTGAGCGAGCTGGTTGACACGGGGAAGGCGGCAGGGCCGGGCGACGCGATCCTGCTGGTGACGAACCCGCTGGCCTGGCAGCGATCGGGTCTTGTGGAAGCCGACGTACAGATGCCGGAGGCGAGTCCGGGCGGAGTTTCCGTCACCGATCCGCGCGGGCATGTATTG
>JBAUZR010000202.1:0-10189 GCA_049585375.1 Acidobacteriaceae bacterium | reverse complement strand
GTTCTGGTCTTTCCTGGATCGAACTGCGATCACGACACCTATAACGTGGTCGCCGCCATCGCTCATCAGCCGGTGGTTTTCCTGTGGCATGACTCGCCGAGCCTGGAAAACTGCGACGTCATTCTGGTTCCGGGCGGGTTTGCCTATGGCGACTATCTGCGCACGGGAGCAATTGCGCGGTTCTCCCCGGTGATGCAGTCGGTGAAGAAATTTGCCGCGGACGGCGGCCTGGTACTGGGCATCTGCAACGGTTTCCAGATCCTGTGCGAGGCGGGGCTGCTGCCCGGAGCGCTGATGCGCAATGCGGGGCTGCAGTATGTCTGCAAGCAGGTGTATCTTCGGACCGAAACGAACGACTCGCCCTTTACGCGGACGCTCGCAAAGGGCGACGTCCTCAAGATCCCGATCGGCCACATGGAAGGGAACTACTTCTGCGACGAGGCGACGCTGGATCAGCTCAAACGCCAGGACCGGATCGTGTTTCGGTACGCCACCCCTGAGGGGGCGATCACCTCGGAGGCGAATCCGAACGGGTCGCTGGAGAACATAGCGGGAATCCTGAACGAGGGACGCAACGTGCTGGGGATGATGCCTCATCCGGACAGGTCGAGCGAGTCGCTGCTGGGATCGTCGGACGGGTTTAAGATTTTCGAATCGCTGGTGGGAGCGCTGGCACAACAGCCATGATCGACATCCATCACCACCTGCTGTACGCAACCGACGACGGGCCCAAAGACATTGACGGCTCGGTGGCGCAGGCCGAGGTCGCGGCCGCCGACGGCATTACGCATATTGTGTGCACGCCGCACGCCAACGATACCTTCGAGTTCAATCCGGAGAAGAACCGGGAGCGTCTGGAGGCGATTCAGGCGCGCGTTGGCGCCGACGTACGGCTTGGGCTGGGCTGCGATTTCCATCTGTCCTACGAAAATATCGAGGACGCGCTGCGGCATCCCACGAAGTTCACCATCAATCAGGGAAAGTATCTGCTGGTGGAGTTTGCGGACTTCATGATCCCGCAGAGCATCGGCGACACGTTCTACGAGTTCACGGTTCGAGGCGTGAGGCCGATCATCACGCATCCGGAGCGGAACCCGATCCTGCAGAAGGAACCGGAACGGATGATCGAGTGGATGCGAACCGGCTGTCTGGTGCAGATCACGTCGGCGTCGCTGGGGGGGCGGTTCGGCAGGCGGGCGCAGGCGATGGCGTGGAAGCTGCTGGAGCGGAAGTGGGTGCACTTCATCGCCACCGACGCGCACAATCTGGAGGGCCGGCGTCCGGCACTGCGGCCGGCGTATGCAGGCGTGGAGAAGCGGTTCGGGCAGGAGACGGCGGAGCGGCTGTGTGTGGAGAATCCCAGGGCGGCGTTCAACAACCAGCCGTTGCCTGACCAGCCGGAGCCCGACGGTGTGTACGTCTATGAAGACGAGCCGTCCAGGTCAAAGGGGCTGATGGGCCGGCTGTTTGGGAAATAGCGCTTCGTCCTCCTATTGGATGCCGTGGGCATTCAGGTGATCGGAATAGGCTTTGTCCGAGTCCCGGATGTGGTGCATCAGCCACTGGCGAACGAAATTCAGCAGGGAGACGGAGCTGGCGGAGCGGCCTTCCTCGAGGGCTCGTTTGTACTGTTCCACCTCGGCCATCAGCTTTCTGTGCTGCTCCTGGTGAGCGGGCAGAGCGGGATAGCCCGTTTGCCGCATCAGAACTTCTTCCTGAAGAAAATGGGTTCGCGTGTAAACGGCCATCTGTTCCACCGTGTCGCGGACCACGTCGTCTCCCTTACCGATACGCATGGCTTCCGCCAGCCTGTTGATGATCTCAAACAATTTCTGGTGCTGTTCGTCCATTTGCCGGACGCGGACGCTGTACGATTCATTCCAGGCGAAGATCGCCATCTGAGACTCTCCCGAGACAGGCTCTGCCCGCGTTATCGGCAGCCGATTGGGCAGGATGAGAAAAAGAGTCCGTCTGGACGATCTAGAGGCCGAGGCCGCCGTCGACACTGAGAATTTGGCCGGTAATGAAGTGGGGGCCGGCGGCAAAAAACAAGACCGCGGCAGCAACGTCCTGCGCGGTGCCGTTGCGCTGCATGGGCGTGCGGCGGGCGAAGTGCTCGTATTCTTCGGCCACTTCCCCGTTGACGATCATGCCGGGAGCAACGCAGTTCACGCTGATTTCCGGAGCGAAGGCTTTGGACATAGTCTGCGTGAGCATATGGAGGGCGGCTTTGGAGGTGCAGTAATGGGCATGCGTGGGCCAGGGATGCAATCCGCCGAGGGAGCCAAGATTGATGATGCGGCCGCGGGCAACTTTCAGATGGGGGTAGGCCGCCTGGGCGGTAAGGAACGGAGCGCGGGTATTCGTCTCAAACATCGCGTCCCACTGCTCCAGCGTGATGCTTTCCAGGGCAGCAGTTTCATAGCGTCCTGCGTTGTTGACGAGGATGTCGATGCGGCTGAACTGGTCGGCAATGGCGTCGATGGTGGCGTGGATCTGGGCGGGATCGCGCAGATCCGCCCGATACGCCGCGGCGAGGACGCCGTGCTCGGCCAATTCGGCGACGGTCGTCTGCGCCTCGGCTTCGGATTCCCGCCAGGTAATGGCCACGTGCGCGCCGGCTTCGGCCAGAGCGAGGGCCAGGGCACGCCCAATGCGTTTGGCGCCACCGGTCACGACGGCGACCTGCCCATGGAGAGGCTTCATAGGTCGATTCTAACGGTCACGGTGCGGCGAGATGCGGAGGGCGGGACAACGAGGCGCCGGTCCGGCGGCATCCAAAAGTCCGAACGAAGGACCCCTTCCATGCGAAGAGCGCTTGCGTTGGCCGTAATCACAGCCTGCGCACTGGGCGTGTGCGCAGGTTGTGCCGGGACCCGCGCCGGACATCTGGCGCCCGGCGGAGCGGCGGGAATTGCGCCCGACGATGCCGCCCTGCATCCGAATCCCAATGCTCCTTACATCCTGGCCGGCGGAGCCCCGCGGCTGATTCCACGAGCGACCGCTGAGGACGCGGCCAACGCCGGACCGTGTGATCCGGAGGTTCTCTCGGTGGAAGAGATTGCGGGTGATACGAGCGGCGTTTTCCGGTCAGTGAAACTGGCCTTTATGAATCGCGGGCCAGTACCCTGCCGGCTGGGCGGCTATCCGGCGGTGGCGCTGCTGGATGCCGAAGGCGCACGCATTGGCAATATCACGACCCAGAGGGTCAGCTCGACGCAGGTACTGGCCGAGTTCGGAAAGCAGACTCCCGGCGCGAAGGGGCCCTCGCCGACGGTGACTCTGATGCCACACCAGGTTGCGGCCTTTGAGGTGGTGTGGACGACGGGCGCGGAATGCTCGCGAGTGGCCCGCATCCAGGTGACGGCTCCCGGCAGCCGGCGAACCTTTGCCATCGCCCAGCCCATGAAGATCTGCACGGGGCAGATTCAGGTGACGGAACTGCGGCTGGACGAAGGGGCCGTGTGAGAAGCAGAGTTCAGGGATTAGAGTTCAGGACTCGCGAGTTGTCGTCGGAGCGACCATCTTTGTAAAGGCGACGGCGGCCAGCGCAATCATGGGCGGGAACCACTCCAGGGTATAGCGCGGTTCCGGGGCTTCCAGCGTGAGCAGCAGGGCGCAGCGGAGCAGAACAAAGACAAGAATGGCGCCGCGCAGGGGCGGCCGCTTCAGAAAGCCCACCAGTGCGGCAATAAAGTAAGCCAGGTTCAGGCCTGCGTAAGCACAGGAAAATTCCGTTTCTGCATGATGACGGTTGTACTGCCACCAGCGAAGCTCGATCCAAAGCAATTCGGTGCGGGGCCGGAAGGCCATGTCGGCCAGGCGGGCCACAGGCAGCTCCACGTAATAGCGGAAGGGATGGTCGTGGATGCGCCTGGCCGCCAGGGCGCCAAAGGCGGCATCGAGTTCGGGGGAGAGCGTGGTGGTGCGGTTGTAGTCGGCGATCAGGTCGCGGGTCTGCTCGTACTGCTGCCGGGAATCGAAGGCGCGGGTGGGCAGGCTGGAGAAATCGATGACGTCGGAATTGACATTCCAGTAGATCTCCCAGGTACAGGTCAGGTCGGCGCAGACGGTCTTGGTCCAGCGATTGAAGCCGGGATCGGAAGGCTCGCCGGGATCGACCGCATAGCGCGGCGCCAGGGGCTGAAAGACATGGAAGGTACGCTCGTTGCGAGCGGCCCAGGGGATAAAAGGCAGAATCGACAGCACGCCGCAGATGACTGCCCAGCGCACCATGGGGGCCAGGCCCCAGCGCTTGTATCCATAGAAGACCATGGCCGGGCAGAGGGCAACGGCCAGCAGCGCGCCGTCCGGGCGGAGCAGGGTGGCGTAGCTCCACGCAAAGGCCAGAATCAGCGCCCAGGTCCAGCGGGGCTCGGCGAGAAAGCGAGCGAGCGCGTAGAAGCCGAGGGCGGTGCAGAAGAGCTCCGGGGTTTCGGTGAGCGGCACCGCGGCAAAATTCGCAGTGAACGGGCAGAGGACCGCGAGCCAAAGCGCCCACCATCCGGCGCGGGGGCTCCAGATGCGGCGGGCGAAACCGGCAATCAGCAGACAGGTGGCGAGATCGATGGCGGTCTGCGCGAACATGACGGCGTGATAATGCTCCATGCCGAAGAGGCGGAAGCAGAGGATGAGGAAGAGCGGATAGCCGGGCAGGCGGATCAGGGTGGGATGGATGCCCGCGAGGAGGTCGGAGTCCGGCGCGCCGGGAGCGGCGGAGTGGCCGCCGGTCAGCCCGTAGATGCCGTGCAGCATCCAGTTCTTTGCGATGTCACCATAAATGAGGGGGTCGCCCTGGACCTCGGGATAGGCGTGAATAAACCAGAGACGCAGGGCGGCTCCGGCAGACAGAGCCAGCGCAAGGAGCATCCATGGTTTCAGGCCTGGGCGAGACATTGGGACTATTAAAGCAGTCCGCGGCGGGTTCGGCTTACTGTCGTGGGTGACGGATGGCGGCGCCGGAGGGCCCGGGGACAGAGAAGCCGCGGAAATCGGCGCGTTCGCTATGTAGGATGGGATTTGTAGCTATTTCATGATGAAGCAGGTTTTCTACGATCCACGGCAACGGCGCCGGAAGTTTCTCCGGCGGGCCACCGATCTGTCCATCATTGGGCTGACGGTGGTGCTCGTGGTTTTCGCTTTCAGTGTGGTCTCGCGGCAGACCCTGCCGGAACTTCTGCTGCCCATCCAGAAGCGTAACTACAAGGCGCTGAAAGAAAGACAGCCGGAACTGGCTCGCAGGGTGGCGGCCCGTCCCTCTCGCCGCAAGACGCGCCGGCATCCGGTGGACATTGTGCTGAACCAGGATGAGGGGTTGCGGGCGGCGTTCTATGAGAACGACGAGCAGGATTATTCCTCGCTGA
The DNA here is from genome assembly GCA_049585375.1 of Acidobacteriaceae bacterium. GTDB lineage: Bacteria > Acidobacteriota > Terriglobia > Terriglobales > Acidobacteriaceae > Palsa-343. The sequence goes on along the minus strand of JBAUZR010000202.1, from coordinate 4,826 downwards.
AAGCGCACATCCACCAGATCGATATGCTGTTTCCGGACTGGCTCCACGTGGTGAACCCGGATGGCAATCTGGTGGCCTCGACGCCGCTGTTCCCGGTCCACTTTTACAGCGTGGTCGATGCGGCCGGTGTGCATGGAGTCGATCCCCAGAACCGGGTCAGGAACGTCATCGATGCCGCGAAGGAAGACACCGACGTCTTCCCGATGCTGAACGACTACAACACCCTGACCGGTCAATGGACTGGGGATGTGATCGGCAAAATGCTGCAGAATCCGGCGGCTCGCGAGCTGCTGCACCAGCAGCTGGACAAGTTTCTGTACGCCAACCCCTCCTATCGCGGCATCTGCCTGGATTTTGAGATGGTCCCGGATCAGGACGAGAAGCTCTATACGGAGTGGGTTGGCGAGCTTCACCAGGATCTTAGCGGCAAGAAGTTAAAGATTTACGTGAACGTTCAGGCGTCGGCCGACGACGCGTTTATCAAGCAGATGGCGCGCAACAGCGACGGCATCATTCTGATGAACTACGACGAGCACGAGGAGACCAGCGATCCCGGCCCGGTGGCCAGCGAGCCCTGGTTTGAAGCGAACCTGACCCGGGTGCTCAAGCTGGTGCCGAAGCAGAAGGTCATTTGCGGCATCGGCAATTACGGATTCGACTGGGCGACGCCGCTGCCGGAGAAGGGGAAAAAGCCGTCGAACAAGGTTGTCGATGTCGACGACCTGACCGTGCAGGATGCCTGGCAGCTGGCGGCCGACGCCGGCGCGAATGTGCATCTGGAAGGCGACGAGCTGAATCCGCACTTTGCGTATGACGATGAGGATGCGCATCTGCGCCACCAGGTCTGGTTCCTCGACGGGGTGACGGCGCTGAATGAGCTGCGCGCCGGGCGGCAGATGGGACTGCGGACGTTTGCCCTGTGGCGGCTGGGCGAAGAGGATCCCTCGCTGTGGCAGATCTGGGACCGCCCCAGCGCAAAGGACGCTCCCGAACAGCTGCGCACAGTGCCCCCGGGCGCAAACGTCAACGTGGAAGGTGAGGGAGACATTCTGCGTATCGTGGCACCGCCCCAGATCGGCGAGCGGACGATCCAGATGGACGCGGAGAACTTCACCGTCATCGACGAGGATATGACCCGCCTGCCGCACTCGTACATGATCCAGCAGTACGGGTACGACCCGCATAAGGTGGCGCTGAGCTTCGATGACGGCCCCGACCCGGTGTGGACGCCGAGGATCCTCGACGTTCTGAACAAATACCACGTGCATGCCACGTTCATGGTCATTGGCGAGGAGGCGCAGAACAACATCGGGGTGCTGAAGCAATACCTGCGCGATGGCGATGAGATTGGCAACCACACGTATACGCATCCTGACATCAGCGACATCCCGCCCTTCGAGCTGCAGGAGGAGCTGAACTGGACCGAACGTCTGTTTGCGGCGGAGCTGGGCGTGCAGCCGCTCTATTTCCGCCCGCCGTACTCGATCGACCAGGAGCCGGACACCAACGACGAGGCTGCGCCCGCTTACCGCATCCAGCAGATGGGCTACACCATCATCGGCGACAAGATCGACACCGATGACTGGAACGAGCATCCGCGCAAGTCGCCCCAGGAGATTACCGACAGCGTCCTGCAGCAGATCGAGGAGATGAAGACGCACCCGTGGATGCGGGGCAGCATCATCCTGATGCACGACGGCGGCGGCAACCGTTCCGCGACCGTGGCCGCGCTGCCACTCCTGATTACCACGCTGCGCTCGAAGGGCTATCAGTTCGTTCAGGTCTCCGACCTGATGGGGAAGACCACCGCGGAGGTAATGCCGCCGATCGCCCCGAAGATGCGCTGGCAGGCGCGCATTGATTCGGTGGCGTTCTTCTTTATGGCGTTCTTCGCGCACTTCGTCGTGGACATCTTCTTCATTGGCGACGTGCTGATGAGCGCCCGCCTGGTGCTCATCGGGATCTTCGCCCTGATCGACCGGGTGCGCAAGCGGCGGATTCCGCCCGGCGTCTACGAGCCTCCCGTCGCCGTTCTGATTCCGGCCTACAACGAGGAGAAGGTGATCGTGCGGACCATCCGGTCGGTGCTGCACTCGGATTATCCGCATATCCGCGTCATCGTCATCGACGACGGTTCGCAGGACGGGACCTTCGACGTGGCTCGCGACGCTTATCCGAAAGAGATCGAGGAGGGGCGGCTGCTGGTTCTGACCAAGGCGAATGCCGGCAAGGCCGAGGCGCTCAACGTCGGCATCGAGCATGTCGATGAAGAGATTTATATCGGCATCGACGCCGATACGGTGATAGCGCCGGATGCTGTCCGCCGGCTGGTTCGCTACTTCGCCGACAAGCGGGTGGGTGCGGTCGCCGGAAACGCGAAGGTCGGCAATCGCATCAACTTGTGGACCCGGTGGCAGGCTCTCGAATACATCACCAGCCAGAATTTCGAGCGGCGCGCGATGGACCTCTTCAACGTGGTAACGGTGGTCCCGGGCGCCATTGGTGCCTGGCGCACCGCGGCCGTCACGACGGCGGGCGGCTATCCGCTGAATACCGTGGCCGAGGATGCCGACCTCACCATGAATCTGCTGGAGCACCGGTACAAGGTGATCTACGACGACCGCGCGCTGGCCTTTACTGAGGCGCCGGCGACCGCGCGCAGCCTCATGCGGCAGCGCTTCCGCTGGTCGTTCGGGATTCTGCAGGCGGTCTTCAAACATCGCGCGGCCGCCCGGACCAATCGGGCCATGGGCTTCTTTGCCCTGCCCAACATTCTGGTCTTTCAGATCCTGCTGCCGCTGGTGTCGCCCTTCATCGACATCATGTTCGCGGCCGGGGTCATTCAGTATCTGATCGATCTGCACTACCATCCGGAGACGACCAGCGCGGCCAGTTTCGACAAGCTGGTCGTCTACTTCCTGGCGTTTTTGCTCATCGACTTTGTGACCTCGGTGCTGGCCTTCAGCCTTGAGCCCCGGCATCCAGCCAACAAGGGCGATGTATGGCTGTTGCCGCACGTGTGGCTGCAGCGATTCTGCTACCGGCAGCTCTTCTCGATCGTGCTCTTCCGGACCCTCAAGAGGGCGGTGGAAGGGCGGCCGTTCAACTGGGAGAAGATCGAGCGGACGGCGCGCATGTCGCGGCAAACGGAAAAGATCACCGCGGGCCCGTAAGGGCAGGGGTGCAGCGGGCCGAGCGGAGCGGACGGCAGCGGTAAAAAATCACGGGCCCAGCAGCCGGTTCACCCGCGCGATGAGCCCCTGCGCGTCGAAAGGCGCGCGCACCTTGGCATCGTTGTCGAAATAGACATACACGTCCCGCTTCTGCCTTTTCGGAGGCGCGACAGTCGAGGCGTACTCGCAGGGCGGAACTCCGGCATGAGTAGTGCCCGCGGGCGGCTGCCCTCCCCGGGCCCAGGCCGCGACCCGCTCGGCCCATGCGTGGAGATCCACATCCTCATAGCCGCTTGCATACAGCTCCTTTGAGCCGTGCAGGCGGACGTAGACAAAATCAGCGGTTACATCCATCAGGCGGGGCCAAGCCACGGTATCGGCGCAAACCAGGGCAATCTTCTGCCGCCGCAGCAGACGGATGAACTCCGGTGCGATGCAGCTCTGGTGGCGAATCTCAATCGCGTGGCGCAGGGGCCGCCGCCTGGCTGGGGTGAGAAACGCACGGCCTTTCAGGCGGCTGTCGTGCTCGGTGGCGAGCTCGGCAGCCGCGAAGGTATCGCGCGGAAGCAGCGTGAAGAACTCGTCAAGAAGGTCGGCGTGGAAAGGGAACTGGGGAGGAAACTGCCACAGGAAAGGGCCAAGCTTCTCGTCCAGCTTGAGCAGGCCGGACGCAAAGAAGTTGGCCAGAGCAGTGCGTATCTGGCGCAGCTTCTTCATGTGAGTGATGAACCGCGATCCCTTGATGGCGAAGACGAAATCGTCCGGCGTCTCGGCGTGCCATTTAGCGAAGCTTGTGGGCCGTTGCAGGGAGTAAAACGTGCCGTTGACTTCGACTGTGGGAAAAGACTCGGAGGCGAAGGCGAGTTCCCGCTTGTGGGCGAGCTTTTCCGGGTAGAAAACGCCCCGCCATCCCGCATAGGTCCAGCCGGAGATGCCGATGCGCACGGTTCCATGAGAGGTCACGGGAAGATGGAGTCCCTGGCGTGGTCGTCGGTTGTCCGGCGACGGTACACATTAGGGGTAATGCGGCAAAGGGCCGCTGCCGATAGAATCGAGGGAGCATTTTCTCTCCATTTCAGGTGGCCTTTTTGACTGCAATTGGTTCCGCATCGGACGTACGGGTCGCGACCCAGGCGCTGACCTTTCAGGAATTGCTGCTGCGCCTCCAGAATTTCTGGGCGGAGCGCGGCTGTGTGCTGGCCCAGCCCTATGACGTGGAGGTGGGGGCAGGCACCATGTCGCCGGACACCTTTCTGCGTGTGCTGGGGCCGGACCCGGTGGCGATCGCCTACACGCAGCCCTCACGGCGGCCGGCGGACGGACGCTATGGCGAAAATCCGAACCGTCTCTATAAGCACACTCAGCTGCAGGTGATCCTGAAGCCGCCGCCGGCGGATATCCAGGACATCTATCTCGACTCGCTGGAGGCGATCGGGATTCGGCTGCGCGAGCACGACATCAAGTTTGAAGAAGACAACTGGGAGTGGCCGGTGGGCGGCGCGTGGGGCGTGGGCTGGCAGGTGATGCTGGATGGCCTGGAAATTACGCAGTTCACCTACTTCCAGCAGTGCGGCGGTATGGATCTGGATCCGATCTCCGGCGAGATCACTTATGGTCTCGAGCGGATTGCCGCGTTTCTGCAGGATGTGGATT
>JBAUZR010000201.1:0-2807 GCA_049585375.1 Acidobacteriaceae bacterium | reverse complement strand
TTCCCCCACAGCACAATCGCATCCACCCGCGAATCGCGGATAATCCGCAGCTCTCGCCGAAAATCGGTATCCCCTGGCAGATATTTCTGTTCGATCACCAGCGGGTGCCCCAGCCGCCGCGCCGCATCGCGAAACTTTCCCACTCCCATGCGCCCATAGCGATTGTTTACCCGCAGCAGCGCCGCGCGCTTCAGCCCCAGCTCTGTGAAGATGTGCCGCGCCAGCGTATAGCTCTGCACGCGGTCATCCTGGAGATCGGTGAAGAACCAGGGTATGTACGTCTCCGGAATCGTCGGGTCCGTCGACGCCGAATTCACAATGGGAATCTCCGCCTTCAGCGCCACCCGCAGAATGATGTGCGTGCTCTCAGAACTCACCGATCCGAAGATCGCCCAGTCCTGGTCGTCGTAGATCATCTTCACGGCTTCGTCCGAAGCTGAGCCCCAGATCGCCATGGTTGTCGGCCGCTCCCCGTACTCCGCACCCCGCTGCCAGTTGTTGTAGTCGTCGTGGATCATCAGTCGGAATGGCTTCCCTCCATAGCCGCCTCGCGCGTTCGCCTCATCGATCGCCATCTCCGCACCGTGCAGCATCCGCAGACCGAACACCTGGTCCGCCTGCTTCTCCACCGGCCCCAAAAAACCGATGCGCACTTCACTCACGTTCTTCGGATCGGGAATATTCCGGCCCGCTCCGGTGTAGATGTTCGGCGTCAGATAGTTTTCGTAATACGGCTTCGAGAACTTCTCGTAGGGCTGCAAATCTTTCGGCTCGCCCGCATAGGGCGCGACGGTGCGGTCCGGCGGTGGTCCCGGCGGATGCGCCCCGCACGCGCAGCTCGGCCCGGGCGCCGTCGAACCCGGACCTTCCTGCGCAGCGATTCCTGCAGGCAGCAACAGAGCCAGCAGCGTTGCCCCCGCCGGAACGCACGCTCTCCACTTGCAACTCCGCCGGCCCATCACCGCTATTCCTCTTTCTTCGGCGTAACGAACATCGCGATCGCTTCGATCTCCACCAGCAACTCCGAACGGCAAAGCTTCGCCTGAATGCCCGTCGACGCCGGCAGCGGATCCAGCCCCTGTTCCCTGAAGAACGCCGTCCGCTCCTCGTTGAACGCCTCATAGTCACGATCGATGTCCCGCAAATAGCAACTCGTCCGTACAATGTCCTTCCATGTCGCGCCCTCACTTGCCAGCAGGCCCGTGATGTTGGCAAACGTCCGCCGGCACTGCGCGCGGAAATCGCCGATGTGCACGCTCTTACCCGCCTCATCGATGCTGGCCGTGCCCGAGATCAGCAGAATCGTCAGCCCGTTCAGATCGATCCGCATGCCCCGCGAAAACGAGCTCGGCTTCGCATACGCATACGCCTCGTTTAAAACTCCATAGTTCGTGATCGCCCTCTTCTGGACGGGCACGTGCCCCAACCCTGCCAATAATTCCGCCACTGCGCTCATGAAAAAGCCTCCTGATTAAGGTTGATAAAATCCGTGACTCAATCCCTCAGCCGTCGCTACCCAGACATCCCGCCCCTGAAAATCGATACCCAGCACGTAGTTATGCGCCGGCGCCGTCGTCACCGGAATCTCCGTGACGTGGCCCGCCGCATCCCGCACCGTCATCTCCGGCTTATGTGTGCCGAGCGCGGGCCGATACACCGCCCAGTTCGTTCCGTCGTAGTACGCCAGCCCCTTGTCCGTACAGAACCACGCCCGCTTGCCATCCACTCCCTTCACAAAATTCGTAAAGTTACTCGGCAAACCGCTGTCTTTGGTCAGGAAGTTATGCCAGTAGCGCCCGTCATAGCGACTATCGCCGAAATAAGTCGAGACCCACACAATCCCATCCACATAACTCACCGACGACGTGATCTCGTGGATCAGCCCCTGATCCTTCAGCAGCACAATTTCGTTCTCGCCATCGGGATCGGAATACATATCCCACCCACCCGTTTTCTGGGTGTATTCGAGAAGCCCGCTGCCCCACACCGCGTAGTAGACCTTGTCTGGCGCCGCCGACACGCCATACGCCCAGATCTCGATCATCGGCGTGTTCCGCTCGTTGTAGAGCGACCACTCGCCGGTGCGCGTGTTCAGTCGGCAGGCTCCCGCTGCCGTCGCCACCCACACGTTGTCCCCTTCCACCGACACGCCATACACCACGTCATTGCTGAGCCCGGAATTCAGCTGCGTATACGTGTCAATCCGCCCGCCGGATATCCGGCTTAGCCCCCCCATCGTTCCCGCCCACACCGCGCCCGTCCGCTTGTCCAGCGCCAGCGACAGCACCGCGCGATGCGCCAGTCCATCGGCCGTCGTGTATACCTTCCACTTGCCGTTTTCATACTCGGCTAAGCCACTGTTGGTCCCCGCCCAGACTCGATCGCCATCCACCAGCACGGAAAACACATGGTTATCGGGCAGCCCGTTTGCCGTCGTGTAGTTCTCCCAGCGAAACCGCGGCATCTTCGGCGCCGTCTCTGCCTGCGCCACAGCATGGACGATCCGTGCCGGATGCACCGCCTGGCCACCCGCCGAGCCCGCAGCCGCTGCCAATACCACCGCCAGAATCGCCGCGTGTTTCATCGCGTCCTCAGATACTCAATCAGATCGTTGAGCTCGTCTTTAGTCAGATCGTTCGTTCGGCCATGCTGATCGTGCGGGTTGTAGATGGTCCAGATCTCCTCCAGCGTCGCCGCCGACCCATCGTGCAGATAGGGCGCCGTGAGCGCGATGTTTCTCAGTTGTGGCGTGTCGAGGAGACCGCTGTTATCGGTCGGCTTCCCGGTCCCGACATCAAAGGACTTCT
>JBAUZR010000200.1:0-6219 GCA_049585375.1 Acidobacteriaceae bacterium | reverse complement strand
TCGATGGTGCCGTTGAGGTTGTCCCACTGATTGACCCAGCGGATGGGGGCGGCGGGCGACTGGCTGCCTTTGAGTGCGGTGAAGGACTGACCCTGGGCGATGCTGGAGAGGACGTAGAAGGTCCCATAGAGGATGCCGCGGGAGTCGGCGCCGGCGATGAGCCAGTCGGTGTGGCCGTGGACGGTGAGGGTGCTGACCGAGAAGCCTTCGGGGCGAAGTTGCGGCGGGTGGTATTGGGGGAGGGCCGAGCGGAGTTCGGCGGCGGTGCCGAGGATCCAGGCGCTGTAGTCGGGAGGCTGCGGTTCGATGCGGAGGGTGCGATGCAGCATGGAGCGCACGCCTTCCTGCAGCTGGCTTTGCGCAGTGGCGGCGATCGGTGATGAGTCGAGGGTGACGACGGCGGGCGGCATCTGCGCGTATGGAGAGTCGGGTTGAGAGAGGAAGGGCGGCGCGTAACGAAGCCAGCCGCGGGAGCCGTCCTCAGCGTGAGCGGGTGCGATGGAGAAGGCCGCGGCGCAGAGCAGAGCTGCCAGGAAGAGAAGCCGCCGAGTTCTGACGTTCAGAAACATGGGAGGTGGCGAAGGTTCATTCTCGCAAAGGGCGCGGCGGCCGGAGGGCGAAAAGACTGAGTGAAAGAAAAGCCGGGACATGATGCCCCGGCCGGTGGATGCAGGAAACAGCGAATCAGAACTGGAACCGTCCGCTGAACTGCAGAGAGCGAGAGCCCTGGGTGGGCGAGTAAGCCGGTCCGAAGCTGGTGATCTCGCCGAGAGTAGAACTGCCGACGGTGGTGCCTGGGTTGTTGTAGAGCAGCGGGTGATTGGTGATATTGAAGGCTTCAAAGCGGATTTCGAACTGGCTCTCCCTGTAGACGGGGAAGCTGCGGAAGACGCTGGCGTTGGCCACCGAAACGCCCGGGCCGCGGAATTCATTGCGGTTGGTGTTGCCGAAGACTGGCGACTGGATGGTACCCGGTGCTTCGGTTGCCGTGTACGTCGGCTGGGTTGGGTTGCCGAAGGAAGTCGGGTCGAACCAGAGTTTTCCGCCGCTGACGTTGGTGACGGCGCTGCGAGCATGGCCGCCGAGCTCGTGATACGGCTTGACGAGGTTGGCATAGAGTGGTTCGCCGGGAGCGTTGGTGGTATTGCTGTTGGCGCTGACGTTGAACGGGGATCCGCTGATGTGGCTGAACTGGCCGTTGAACTGCCAACCGCCGAGAATGGCGCCGGCGACTCCGCCGTTGGCCCAGAGCTGGCCTTTGCCGAAGGGGAGATGATAAATGCCCCAGATTTCGAGGTTATGGGTCTGATCGAAACCGGCATCGGCGCGGTTGCGCGAGTAATAGGCGGGATAGTTCCAGGAGAGGCCGCCGGAACCGGAGCCGGCGCCGTTGTCTTCGAAGTCGATGGCGTGGGAATACGTGTAAACGACGCCGAGTTGTTTCGAGGCACCGCCGCTGTAGGTGAGTTGCGACTGCAGGCCGTTGTAGCTGGCGCTGAAGAGCGGCTCGACCGTACCGATGCCGCCGGTGTTATAGCAGGTGGTTCCGGCTGCTGTGGTGGCCCCGGTGCACCACTTCTCGTTGATGATGGTGTTCGCCTGGAAGTTACAGGGGCCGGTCAGTCCGGTGGAGGGATTGAAGTATCCGTTCGCCATGCAGGGAGTAGAACCGCTGGGAAGGGGCCCGGCGTTGAGATAGCCGGTCTGCGTAAATTGCCGGACATCGTGGGTACCTACGTAGCCGACATTGGCAACGAATTTGGCGGGGAGCTCGCGCTGGACGAAAAAGTTCCAGCTCTCGATGTATCCGCGGTGGAAGTCCTTTTTGACCGTCGTGGTGGAGGCGGCGGTGGGCAGCCCGATGAAGCCGCTGGAGAGGTTGGGCGTGGGAACTGCAGGAATGCCAGTGGTGAGGGTGATGGGCGCACCGGTGGAATCAACCGCGATGGTGTCGGCAGAGGCTGAGGTGTAGTTGGAGAGAACATCCATCGGATAGGTATCGCGCATGAAGCGGAAGCTGTCGGGATCGGAGGTCAGGCCGGCTCCGGCGCGGACTACGGTTTTTTCGTCCAGCCGGTACGCGAGGCCGAGGCGCGGTGCGAAGAAGCCGTAGCCGGTAGAGAGACCGGAATTCTCCGGTTCGCCGTTGACGCCGCCGATCTCGACATTGGTGGTTTGCGGCAAGTTGGGATCGAGGATGTAGATGCCGGTGTGATCACGGTAGGGGGGTGGGTAGATTTCATAGCGGACGCCGTAGTTCACCGTCAGCTTTGAAGTGGCGGTCCATTGGTCCTGGGCGTAACCGCTGAGCTCGGTCCAGCGGAGCGCATTGGGGTTGGCGATCTGCAAGGCCTTAGCGACCGCTGGGCCGGCACCGAACTGGTTGGGCAGGCCGAGCAGATAATCCGCCAGCATGTTGTAGTTGTTGATGGAATTCACGGTACCGCCGGCATTGGTGCCCACGGTCATTCCCCCCTGAAAGGCGAATCCGCCGCGAACGCTGTTAATGTAGCTGCCGCTGGTGGGCTGGAAATGATTCAGGTCGAAGTGGTAGTAGGTGAAGCCGTACTTAGTGGCATGCCTGCCTTTGGTCCAGCTCAGGTTCACATCGCCGGTGAACTGGTTATCGCGGAAGAGAAACGGATTGGCGGCGCTGGCATTGCCGATGGTGGAGAAGCCGTTACTGGAGGCTCCTGCCGTCACTGTCCCGAAGGCGAACTCCGGCTGGCCAACGTAGTTGGTGCCGACGCCGTTGGTGCCCGGGATGCCGAGCACATTGGTTCCGTAATCGCCAAGCTTGACATCGAGGACAGACTGCGCGCCGGACACCTGTCGCGTATAGCCGAAGTCGGCATCGACGAGGAGAGTGGCATTGAAGGCATGGCTCATGCCCATCCCGACATTCTGAATGCGACCCTGAGAGGCGCCGGGCTGGCCGCCGTCAATGGCGCCGCCGCCGGCATTGCCAAAAGACTGCGGATCGAGAATTGAAAAAGGTTCGATGCTGTACTTGCCCATCACCTGGGTTTTTTCCGTAGGGATCCATGTGATTTTGGCGTCGTTGGTGTTGCGGTTGTAGGCAAGGGTGCCGCGCGCGATGTAATCGCTGGCCATCTGATTGGCGAGCAGCGTGGGAGTGACGGCTATGGACTGCGCGATGGGCTGGAGGTTCGCGATCATGGTCGCAGCGGCGGCCGACTGACGAGATGCCGGGATGCAGTTGCAGCCGTATTCCGACAGGAAAGTGGGGCGGGCCGCGGGCGGCAGATAGGGGCCAACGCCGCCGGGCTGCGGGTCATACAGGAGGGGAAAGAGTGAAGATACCTCGGAGAAGTCGCCGGTGAGCATCGCCGCGTCGGGAACGGTCTGAGGACTGGAGGTGATGAGCTGGCGGCGGGTGGTGCGCTCGAAATTGTCGAAGAAGAACAGCTTCTTTCTGCCGGTGAGGATTTTGGGTATGTAGACCGGACCGCCGATATTGAAGCCGAACTGGTTGAAGACGTTCTTGGGGATGGTAGGTACAGCGAGAGCCGTCGAGGTGTAGGGCCGAGCATTCAGGGCAGCGTCCTGGTAGTACTCCCACGCGGTGCCGTGGAACTGGCTGGTGCCGCTCTTGGTTGTGACATTGATGACCGCACCGCCCGCGAGTCCCTGCTCCGCGTTGAAGGAGTTGGTGTCGATATTGACGGAGGCGATGGATTCTGCCGGAGGCACATAAGCAATGAGGTAGGGCAGCCATCCGTAGTAGTTCATGGCGCCATCGATACGGGTGGTATTGCCGTTGTAGCTCATCCCATTCACGTTGAGCGACATAGCGCGGGAGGGGTTGGCAGCTGACGAGTTCTGTTCCTTGACGGCGGCGGCACCGGGAATGATGGAGTAAAGGGCCTGGAAGTTGCGGCCCTGACTGGACGTGAGGGGCAGCTGTTCGAGCTGGGTTTCGGTGATTTCGTGGTTGACGTCCGCAGTTTCGGTTTGCAGCATCGGAGGCGCGGTGGTCACCGTGACCGTTTGGCTGACGCTGGCCGGCTGCAGGGTGAGATCCACGCGTACCTCGCGGTTGACCTGAACGACGATTCCGTTTTGGGTGACGGCTCCGAAGCTTCCGGTGCGGGGCGTGGAAACCGAATAGGTGCCGGGCAGCACGTCGCCGAAGCGATATTCTCCGGTTGCGCTGGTATTCACCGTCCGGACCGCGCCGGTGGTCTGGCTGGTCAGGGTGACGGTGACATTCGGGACCACGGCGCCGCTGTTGTCGTTGACCGTCCCGGTCAATGTGCCGTAGAGCGTTTGTGCTCCTGCCATTGCCGGACCGAGAACAGTGGCCAGCAGGGCAATCACCGCCAGCCATCCGCTGGCAGATTTCCATTTCGCGCAAGAGTCGATGTTTGGCGTCATGACCTGTCTCCAAAAAAAGAACCGATTGTCTGCGCCCCAAATCAATGCGTGTCGTGTGCTGCCGCACAATGGACCGGCAACAGGGCAGCGCTGAGCTTTTCTATTGCATTTGTGCGGTCCTGGAATGAGGGGAGCCATCGGAGCTGTTTAATCTGCGACCCGAACTATAGGTGCACGCCTGGAAATTTGTCAAGAGCCAGTTCCATGGTTTCGCATCGGCCATTGAGTGACGAGTCGTGGCGTTTTGGTTCTTCAGGCCCTTAGTTTTCGGGGGGCGCGACTTGGCGTTCAGGCGCGAGCGGGGTGAGGCGCGGAAAGGGGAATGTGGCTGAGACGAACATCGCCGGCGGGGTGCGCTTCCCGGGGCATCCGGCGCTGGAAAACCAGAGCGGCGGCTCCGCGAAGGCGGGCGATCTCGCTTTCGTGGGTGGGACGGATGAGAGGAGGGCTGCCGGCCAGAGTGAGGTCGGCGGCTTCCCGTTCGATGACGGGCCCGAAGCGATGCCAGGCGGAGGTGATTTCGCCTGCGATGAGAATGGTGCTGGGAGAAAGAGCGGCGATGATCATGCGCAGGCCGCGTCCGATGGATTGAGCCTGGCGTTCGAGTGCCTGCTGCGCCGCTGCATTTTCTTCTTCGGCCAGGTTGAGGAGCTCAGGAAAAGCAATGGCCGCGGTCCCTGGAGCGAGTTCGCGGTAATAGCGAAGGGCCGCCTGGCAGGAGGCGAAGGTCTCCCAGCAGCCTTTTTGGCCGCAGGCGCAGCGCGGACCGGAGGGATCGATGGGGATGTGTCCAAATTCTCCGGCCATGCCGTGGCTGCCCGAGATCAGCCGACCGTTGGCGAGCACTCCGACGCCCACGCCTTCGGAGACGGTGACGAGGACGGCGTCACGGGTACCGTCCATGCGGGCAAAGATGAGCTCGGCCAGCAGGGAAGCGGTGGCGGCGTTTTCCATTTTGACAGGGAGGCCCATCTCCGACTCCAGCATTTTCTTCAGGTCGAATTCGGGCCAGTGCAGGTTGGGAGCGAACACCAGGCGCTGGGACGCGGGATCGACGCGACCAGGGAGACTGACGCCGATGCCTTCGGGGGCCTGTCGGGGCAGGGCGGTCCGCATTCGGCGCATGCACTCGATCAACAGGCGGGTGGAGGCCAGAGGATCGGAGGTGAGCGGCACCAGCGAGCGTGAGAGGAGACGGCCGTTCAGATCGACGACGGCAACGGTGGCCTGGCGCGGGTGGATATCGGCGGCAATGGCGACCAGGTCCTCGTTGAGACCGATCATGGTGGGGCGGCGCCCGCGGGGGGCGGAGGCAACGGGCCCTTCGCGCACCCATTTCTCGCGGATGAGCTGCTCGACAATCTGCGAAACGGTGCTGCGCTGGAGGCCGGAGCGGCGGGCCAGATCCGCGCGGGAAATGGGCTGGCTGGTGCGGATGAGCTCCAGGACGATGTCGCGGTTGATGCGCCGCGCGGTTTCGCTGGAGGCCAGCTGCAGGTCGCTGAGGTCGACATGGCGAATGCCACGCATGGGTAATTGGTGAGTGGGCGCCGGGAATCAGCAGCGACGCAGGCGGCGGCCCATCCCTTTCGTTCTCCGTAAATTCTGCTCGCGCGCTGGGCGGAGCAAAATCCACTCTACACCGAACGGCCCCGAAACCGGCCTGGCTGGCGCTCTTCGGAAGGGAGCGCGAATGGCCGCTATTGATTCACCCCGCTGGCCAGATAGCCGCCATCCACGGGAAGGATTTGGCCGGTAATGAAGGACGCACTTTCGGAAGCCAGAAAGACCGCGGTGCCAACCAGCTCCTCGACGTGGCCG
>JBAUZR010000199.1:0-10654 GCA_049585375.1 Acidobacteriaceae bacterium | reverse complement strand
AACCAGCACCGTGCCGCTGCCGTCGACGCTGATCGAGCATCAGCCCATCGACGTGGGTAAGCTCGAAATCGACAGAACTCTGACACCGCACGCTTTTCTTGAGGCGGTGGGCGGATTCGGCGGGTACGATGCGCACTACACGACCCAGCCAGGCAGCGATCAGGCGGGACATCCGAGCAGCGAAGAACTCTCGACCGACCTTTCCACCGGGCCTTATCCTGGACCGCTTGACCGGCCGCAGGGACGTTACGAGACGCGTGGGGATGTCAGCTATGTCCGCGGATCGCATTTGCTCCGGTTGGGCGGAGACTTTACGTGGGAGGAGGGCGCCACACGGATCTCTCAGAACGAGGTCAGCGGCGACTACCTGCTCCTTTTCGATCAGGGGCAACCCGCGGAAATCGAGCTCTTCAATTATCCGGTCACGCCGGTCAATCTCCTCCACAGCCAGGCTCTCTTCGCAACCGACTCCTGGAAGCTGCCCCGCGTCGCGCTCAATCTCGGCCTGCGCTGGGAACGCTACCACTCCTTTTATCCCGCGGAGAACAAGCCCGGCGGACAATTCAGCAGCGCCGCATCCTTCCCGGGCCGCAGCCTTCTCACATGGGAGGATGTCGTGCCGAGAATCGGCGCCGCCTGGGATCTGTTCGGCGGTGGCAAGACCCTGCTCAAGGGATCTTTCGGCACTTTCGGCGACACCATGGGCGATTTGTGGGCGAACACCTTCAATCCAGACGCGCAGGTGACCACGAGTTACACCTGGAATGGACCGTGTGTGTCAACCGGCTTTGACAACGTCTCCTGGAACAACACCAGCTGCGATGTCAGTCCAGCGACCCTGGCGGCGCTCTACCCCGGGAGCCCGGCGTTTATCAGCGCCGTCGGGGGTCTCAATGAGCTGAACAATCCACACCTCCGCGAGGACCGAACCTGGGAATATGGCGGCCGGCTCGAACGCCAGCTGGTACCCAACACATCGCTCAGCATTGGCTACGTTGTTCATCGCATCTACGACCTGTACAGCTCGCAGGAACCGACGACCGATTCCACAGCGGACGGAATCCCGATTCTTCGCCCCTACGGCATCTACACCGTTCCCGTGACCTTCACCGACGCTCTGACCCACCTGCCCATTACGGTATTCACCTATCCGTCCGCGTACGCGACTTCACAGTTCAACCAGCTGGAGATCGTCAATGCGCCCCACAGCCGTCCTGATTCGTTTCAGACTCTGTTAATCGCGGTCAACAAACGCTACTCGAAACGCTGGAATCTCCTCAGTTCCTTCTGGGTCACGAAAAATCATGAATGGATTCAGGCCATCCAGCCGTCGCCCAACGATATTCAGTTCCCGGTGGACAACACCTGGAACTGGGAGGCCCGAGCCACCGCCTGGTGCTCCCTGCCCTGGAGTGTGCAACTCGGCGCTTTCTACCGGGCAGAATCCGGTATCCCCGGTCAGCGGACCGAGACGTTCTCCAGCCCCCTGCTGCTGCAGGGTCCGGTCACTCTGCGGATGCAGACCTTTGGAGCGCAGCGCGGCCCGGTGATCGCGCTCACCAATCTGCGCGCAGTGAAAACCATCGCCCTGAGGGATTCTGTCAGCCTCGAGGCCAGCGCAGCCCTCTACAATCTCTTCAATACCAGCGCGGCAACGAGCACCAGTTATCTGACCGGACCTGCGTACGAGCAAATCACGGGCATCGTCTCGCCGCGCGTGGGGCGCTTTGGACTCGATCTGCGTTTCTGATGACTGGGATGAAGAGAGCGCGCATGATCGGGATCCACGCGGGCGGGCTTCGGGAAGGCGCGGTCTGGCTCCTGCTGTTCCTGGTGGGCAACTCGGCCTTCGGTCTCGATCCGAATCGCACGATTGACCAGTTCTTCCACACGGCCTGGACCATCGGAGACGGCGCACCCAGCGGCATTACCGAAATCGTGCAGACGAAGGACGGTTTTCTGTGGCTGGGTACGCAGACTGGGCTCGTCCGCTTCGATGGGATTCGCTTCGAACCCTATGAGCCCGTCGACGGCGAGTTGCCCTCCAGCACGGTTGCGTCTCTGCTCGCCACCCCGGACGGCGGCCTTTGGATCGGTTTCGTACCTCACGGCGTCTCCTTACTGAAACAGGGAAAGCTCGTCACCTATGAGCAAAGCAGCGGCCTGCCTCTTGCGCCCGTCTACGCTCTCGGCCGGGACGCGGAGGGTGCGATCTGGGCGGGCACTTCCCGCGGCGTCTTCCGCTTCGACGGCCGCCGCTGGCATGCGATCGGGCCGGACCAGGGACTGACCGGAGTGACCGCGGAACATTTCTTCCTCGATCGGCAGGGACGGTTCTGGGTTTCAACCGTGAACGGGCTCTTCTTCCTGGCGCCGCATGAGCGAGCATTCCACCGTTTCTCGCCCCAGCCCGCGCGCCTCGCGCAATCGCATGCGGGCACGCTCTGGATCGCTGAGGGACAGCAGATTCTTGGCTTGCCCGCGAACGCCGCCAACCCCGCAGATTCCCGCCCAAAGCAGATACCGCTGATGGCCAACGGTCTGCTGGTCGATCGCGACAATACTCTGTGGATTCAGACCCGGGAGAACGGCATCGCCCGCATCTCCAGTCCGGACGCCCTCCCCAGCCGCCGCATCCCGGCGAGCGATCCCGCCATCCAGCGCTTCGGTCAGGAGCAGGGCCTCAGCGACGACCGAGTCACCGATGCCTTCGAAGATCACGAAGGCAACATCTGGGTGGCCACCCGCGGCGGTCTCGACCGCTTTCGTCCCGGCAATCTCGTACCCGGACCCTTTCCCTACGGCAGCGGAGGTCAGGATCTGGCCCTCGTTCCGGGTTCGGATGGAAGTATCTGGGCGGGCAATTTTGGGCAGCCGCTGATGCAGTTCAACGACAACGGCGTTTCGTTTCTCGGCGACAGCCGGAATATTACATGCGCATGGCGCGATAACGACGGAAGCCTCTGGTTTGGGGAAGAGAGCGGGCTTCTCCATATCGTTCACGGGAAATTCGAGAACGTGGCCCGGCCCTCGTCTATCAATCCAAAGCTGCACTGGCCAGTGCAGTCGATGACGCGTGATCCGGAGGGCGGCCTGTGGATCTCGGTTGCGGAGAACGGAGTTTTTCGTCTGAAAGACGGAGTGTGGACGGAGTGGGGAGGTGTTGCCGGCCTGCCCCGCCGCACCGCGGTCATCCTGTGGACTGACGCGCGGGGACGGCTCTGGTTCGGCTACACGGTGAACGAAGTGGCGGCCCTCGACGGAGCCGCCATTCATACGTGGTCCGCGGCCGACGGGCTCAACATTGGAACCGTGGCGGCCTTCGCGGGCATCCAGGGCCACATCTGGGTTGGAGGAGAGCGTGGACTGGCGGGCTTCGACGGCAGCCGATTCCATATGCTCTCCACAAACATTCCCGGGGGATTCCGGGGCGTCTCGGGCATCGTCGAAATGTCTGACGGGGATCTCTGGATCAATCAGGCAGACGGCGTCGCGCACATCGCGGGAACCGAGGTTCGCCGCTGGCTTCGCGACCCGCAGCACGATCTCGCGGGCGAACTGTTCGACTTCCGCGACGGTGCACCGGGCAGCGCCTCACCCATCCGCCCGCTGCCCTCCGCGATCCTCACAAAGGATGGAACGATCTGGGTCAGCGGTACCAGCGGTACCGCGTGGATCGATCCGGCCCGCATCGACCGCAATCCTTATCCTCCTCCGGTAGCGATTGAGTCCATTGATGTCGACGATCATGAGTATCAGCCTGGCGCTCCGGTGACTCTGCCGGCGCTGCCCTCCGACATCGAAATCCAGTACACGGCGCTCAGTCTCTCGATCCCCGAGCGTGTCCGTTTTCGCTATCAGCTCGAGGGCTATGACAAAACCTGGCAGGACGCCGAAGACCGTCGCTCCGCCTTCTATACCGGTCTGGGCCCCGGCCACTACACGTTTCGCGTCATCGCGTGCAACAACGACGGCGTGTGGAATGAGACCGGCGCCGCCGTTGCCCTGATCGTTCCGCCTGCCTGGTTCCAGACGGCGTGGTTCCGCACCCTGTGTGTGCTTGGGGGCGCCGCGATCCTGTGGCTGCTCTATCTGCTGCGCCTCGGGCAGCTCGCGGCGCAGATGCAGGCTCGCCTGCGCGAACGCCTGGCCGAGCGGGAACGCATCGCCCGCGAGCTCCACGACACTTTGCTGCAGGGAATCCAGGCACTGGTGCTGCGCTTTCAGGCGGCCACGAATCGCATCCCTTCCGATCACCCCGCGCACCGAGCTATGGAGGAGGCTCTCAACGGCGCCGACCAGATCATGAACGAGGGGCGCAAACGGGTCACCGATCTGCGCGCAACTGCGGAACCACCCCACGCCCTGCTGCAGGCGCTCCAGGCCGCGGGCGACGAACTCACCCGCGACCAGCCGGCATCGCAGTTTCGCCTGATCGTGCATGGCACGCCGCGGGAACTCCACACCCTCGCCTATGAGGAAGCGTACTGGATCGGCCGCGAAGCGCTTCTCAACGCCTTCTACCACGCAAACGCCCGCAACATCCGGGCCGAGCTGTACTACAGCAGCAGAGAACTCCTCTTCCGGCTCATCGACGACGGCCACGGCATCGATCCACAGATTCTAAGGGATGGCGGCGTCCCCGGACACTGGGGATTGCGCGGCATGAGCGAGCGGGCCGAGAAAATCGAAGGCCAGCTGCGCGTGGCAAGCCAGGCAGGAAAGGGAACGGAAGTCGTTCTCCGAATCCCATCCGCCGCGGCCTATCGCGAGCGGCCACCCTTCTGGCGGCGCATTCGCGCGCGAGGCAGCCGCTCTCCGCAATGATCCCGCGGTGCGCGTGAACGGCCGATCGCTCCGTGGAAGCGGGATCAGGCAGCACTGAAACGCATAGGCGCTCCCACGTTCCTGTCCATCGAGAGCCTCGCGCCGGAGATCTCGCCGAGGATCGCGCGCAGTCGCGAGCAGGGACCTGCGCTCTTCGCGTAGAACGCGTCCGCTGTGACGCCGGCCGGTATGCTGTCGCCGGCATACCCACCGCTCATGGCCACCAGCGGCATTTCCGGATGGAGACGCCGCACAATCGAGAGCAGTTCGTAGCCGTTCATGCCCGGCATTTCGAGATCGGAAAGCAAAATGTCCGGCTTTACCTGGTGAATCTCCGCCAGCGCAGCCAGACCGTTCTGCGCCGTCCGCGTCGCGAACCCCCAGTTCGAAAGCAGCTCCGCATACGCCCTGCGCGTCAACGGATCGTCCTCGACTACCAGGATCTGAATTCCATTTCGGGTCATCGTGTCACCTCTGTTGCGACGGACCGGCAGCCTTATCCCAGTGAGAATTGAGCCTCGGCCCGCCGCGGGATCGATCGATTTGTGCCGATCGTGAAGTGATCCTAGTGCGGATTGTTTTCCTAACCCAGCTACCTTCGGGGTCGTTGAAAGCAACACTTTCGTAGGTGTAGGCGAAGCCCGCAGCAGCAAAGAGGCGATCAAACTACAGGGGCATTGATGCCCGGTGCTCGCTCGTCGGGACGTTTCAGCGCTCGTGGGAGCGCCACAAATCCAGGAATCCCCGGCGAATCGCGATGAGCACCGCGTGCGTTCGGTCGTTCGCCTGCAGCTTTGACATGATGCTGCTCACGTGTCCCTTGACCGTGTCCTCTGTAATCCTGAGCTTGTCCGCGACGATCTTGTTCGAGTTGCCCGCCGAGATCGTGCTCAGCACCTCAACCTCGCGTGGAGTCAAAGCGTCGGCATCGATGTATCCGGAAAGTTGCACGGCTACTTCGGGCGGAATTGAACGCTGCCCCGCGTGCACGGTGCGAATAGCGCGGATCAGATCGTGGCGCAGCATGCTCTTCAGCAAATATCCCGAAGCGCCTGCCTTCAGCGCCCGCGTTACCTGCACGTCGCCGTCATAGGTGGTGAGCACGATCAGGCGCGCAGCGGGAAATTCACGGCGAATCGCCTGAATGGCCTCGATGCCGTTCATGCCTGCCATCTGCAGATCCATCAGCACCACATCGGGCCGGTGCTCGCGATAGGCGGCAATCGCCGCGGCGCCGTCGGCTGCCTCCGCCACGCACCGGATATCCGGCTGGCCCTCCAGCGTGGCGCGGATGCCGGCTCGCATCAACGGGTGATCGTCGACACAGAGAACCCGAATTACGTTCGCTGAATCCATCGTGATGCCTCGATTGTTCCGGGCCGGGTGAACCGGGGACGGCAGTTCTGCCGGTTTCTGTGGCGATCATAGTCCGGAGCCGGCTGGCTTCCAACCCCACGATCGTGGGGGTTCTTCGAGCCACTCGAAGGTGCTGCGAACTTTCCCTTCGGAGGGGTCGGGCGTTTCATTTTGTCATCGGCGATAGTAGCGGAACGGATGCGAGACGCGTCCAGCGCTCATGCAATGGAGAACCACATGAATATTCAAACCGCTTCGCCCCGATCCAGCCGCTGGTCCATCGCTCTCGGCGCGTTCCTCATCGTCCTTGGCCTGCTGGCCGTGGCAGTTCCCTTTCTTGCAGGTCTCACCGCCACCGTGCTGCTGGGATGGCTCGTCGTCCTTGCAGGGGTAACGCATTTGGCCTACGCGTGGTCGGAGCGCAGCGCCGGCATCCTCATTTGGCAGATCCTCATCGGGATCGCCTACGCCGTGGCGGGCTTCTATCTGCTCCTGCATCCGGTGCTCGGCATTGTCGCGCTGACGCTGGTTCTCGCGTTCTACATCGCCGTCGAAGGATTTCTGGAGATCGTTGCCTGGTCCCGGCTGCGCCATTCCGACGTCGCCGTGTTCCTTCTCATGGATGGCATTGTCTCGATCCTGCTCGCGGGTTTGATCTTTCTGCACTGGCCTTCGGGTTCACGCTGGATTCTCGGAACCTTTCTCGGGGTCAGCATCCTCATGAGCGGCTTCGTCCGGCTCACCATCCCAGTGCGTCGCGCACTTTCGCCGGGAACGCCCGTTCGTCGTCGAATGCTGCGGCGCAGCCGTTCCCGTGTAGCTTCGCAGGCAGGCACAACTCCCTGAATCCTGTGGGTCCGGACCGCTGCGGCGGGCAGCGGCCTCCAGGGCATCTGAATCCTGGGAATCCAGCCTATGCGGTTCTTTGTCCAGGAAGTTTCAAGACCGGCGGAACGCATTCATTTCATGGAGGGACGCGGAAACGGTCAGCTGAAGTGAAACGTTCTTCATCTCGAAATGGTAAAAATTAAGACGGTACCCCCGAAGTCTCGCACCACTGCAATTCACGCCCTCGAGGAGGTTCATGTCGTCTCTCACGGAATACCGCTGCGAGATCTGCGGCAATGTCACCACCAACCCGATGCACTGGTTCGTGATCGAGTGTGGCGAGTCCCAATTGACGGTGCATCGTTGGGAGCCGGAACTGGCGAGCGGCCCCGGCGCGAGGCATCTTTGCGGCGAAGCTGACGCCCAGGTTTACATCAGCCGCTGGTTTGAGTCCCTCTGTTCGCCGCCCCGGCCCAATTACTCGACGATGCCGAGCGGCGGAACCTCGGCCTCCTGAAAGAGCAAGACCTCTTTCAGGCCCGGTTCCGCTGGCGACTGCTCTTTGAATTGAGAGTTCGACCCGCAGCCTGCCCCAACTCGTTCCCCCGGTCTGGTCCGGGCCGACTCGTTGTCACCGAGCGCTCATTCCCCTCTGCGACGCGATAACCAATGCACGCTCCCGTCCAGTCCGGCGCTCTGCTGACTCCGTCGGCGGCCCTCTCGGGACGGCACAGATCAGCGAGCATCGAAATCAGATGCAGCGGAGTGTGCTCGCGCAACTCCTGTGAACCCGCACCGAAAAGTGCCTGGTCGATTCCAGCGATTTTCCTGCGAGCAGCGGACAACTCGAACAGTATCGTCTCGTTTCTGCGCAGGAGGCGCCCGATTTCCATCTGGAGATACTCGACACGCGACCTGTTCTCCTCATCAGGCTGGTTATTCGTCGGCAATCCCACAGGAGCACCTGATTCGTCTGCATTCGCCTTCACAGGGCAGGCCCCCGGTCACTCGTGTAGTGATCGATTGATCGTCTCGGGCATCCAGGGGCCTGTCGTTTGCAACAGCCGCCTCAGGCTTTTGCTGCCTGCATCGACTTAACTAAATCAGCGGCCGATGCTCCTTCGAGCGACAGTCCATAACCCACTTCCCGGACAACGCGTTCTTTCAACGGTTGAATGAAATGGACGCGCGTGTTGCGACGGGTCACTTCCGGAGCCTTCAGGTACAGCTCAGCTAGTTCCCGCGCCCGGCTGAGCGCTTTGCCATTCGCCACAACTTCGGCCACCACTCCCCATTCCTGCGCTATGCGCGCCGGCAATGGCTGCGGGTTGAGGAGGAAGGCCTCGGCACGTCCTGCTCCAGCGCGATAGCTCCACGTGGTAAAGATTCCATCGCCGGGTGCGACGCCGGCGACATAGTGGGCTACATCCTGGAAGGTAGCCCCCTCGCCTGCCACAATCACATTGGCGAGCAGTGCATAGTCGGAATGAACATGCGCTCGCCCCTCGATCGCCGCGATGACCGGCACACGTATGTTGGCGATGTTTTCCAGAACCTGAACGCCTTCGTCGTGAATCTGGCTCCAGATGCCGGGATCGGCGGCGTTGCCGAACGATGACCAATCGACATCAGTAATGAAATCCCCGCCCGCTCCGGTCAGGATTACGATCTTGTTCGCCCGATCCTGCGAAATACGGTAGAAAGCCTCGACAAACTCCGTGTGAGTTTTTGCGGTCATCAGGCACGGGCCGCCGTTGGTGTGCAGCTGAACTGTCAGTACACCGCTGGCGTCTCGAGTCAGCTTTACGTGGTGATAAGCAGTCAAGTAACTATCCTGGGACATATGCATGAACATCCTCCGCTGATGAGATCGGTCTTCCGTCGTCTGTCGCCCTCGCAATCCTGAACGTCACGCGAGCGCTCTTCGGTCTGCGTATGCCTCCTGAGAGTACGAAGCATGCCAAAGCGGACGGCTCCCAGCCGTCGGGGACAACGCCGCTGTTCGCTGAGAATTCTACAAATGGCGCCGCTCCGGAAAGGGCGCAGTGTCGAACCTGCGGCACGACGATGACACGTGACTCAGGATCGACATCACCCCGGATATTCATTCCCCAAATGTCCCGTTCCTGTTGGCAACGCGCGGTGCTCATTCCATTCCTGATCTCAGCCCGGAGTGCGAGAGAGGCCGACTGCCCGCGAGACTCGATGATGGTCACGCCTTACCGGGCCGTTCGCCGGATCTCAATTCCTTTGACCGCCTTATCTCCATGCGCTCTCCGGGCCTCTGGTTTCGGCGGCCACGCCGGTCGGCAGGGTGTGGTCCGATTCAGGCGTTGTAGCTCCGCACGTGCTCTGGCGGCGCGACTCTTCACCGCGCTCTCGGTCAGTCCGAGAGCTTCAGCCGTTTCTCGAACGCTCAGTCCGTTGACGCCCCGCATGTGAGCGATGACTCGCAGGGCCGGGGGCAGACGGGCGAACAACAGCTGCATCCGCAGCTCATATTCCGAGTTCCGATAATGGGCCTCGGGATCCGGTCGGCAATCGGGCAAAAGTTCCGAGAACTGAGAACGATTCCCACTTCCGTCATGACCGTCGATTGGGAGAGAGCGGAGCCGGCCGCGCTTCCGGATAACCATCCGCGAAGAGTTCAATACGATCGTCGTGAGCCAGGTCGACATTTTCGCCTGACCTCTGAACTTCCCCAGATGCTTCCATGCAGCCAGAAATGCGTCCTGTACTGCATCCTCGGCGTCGGCCGCATTGTCCAATCGACGCATGGCTATGCGACGAAAATACGGCAGGCGCTCGGTAATCGCCTGTGTCATTTCGAGGACATTGCACGGAAGCCCGTCCCCGAGTTGCTCAACCCCTTCCATCGGTGCAGCCAGCATGCTCATAATGACTTCCTTCAGATATCGGTTCGAGATCTTCGCGCCCGTCGGCGAGACGCGGGGGTCAGTTCACCGGACTCCGGATCTACGCCACCGCAAGAGCGCGCTCAGACCTTCGAGGCATCTCCCGGACAGCATTCTCCGGGCGTTGAATGAACTTCTTCATGCGCTTCGTCTCCTCGGTCAGCAGCCCTTACTTTGGATTTGCGAGACGCACCGGGTCAGAGCATTTGCGCTGCCAAACTGCCAAGGAGCCCGCCGGCTGATGTATAGGGGCGTGCGACATGGAGGCTGCAGCCGCTCACTCCGGAACATGTCTCACCTTCGACGCTTGTCGATGACGCGACTTCAGGACCATGGCCCAGAAGCATGACCACACGCCTGAATCTCACTCGCGCCGGCGACCATGCGGATGAATTGCATCGACAGCCGTCCGCATGAATGCCTTTTCGCTCGCAGCAGAGAAATGGAAGAGCACGTGCTGGAGATCCCATCAAAGGCTGTCAGACGTTTGCCGAAATATTGATTCCGGCCGGAGATGGATATCACACCTCATCGCCTCGCCGTCCTTTTGAAATTCGGCGCGAGACGTTTGCATCAGTCAATTCGGAACGGGAGAGGGACATGGAAAAGAAGTTTGCGGGAAAGATCGCTGTGGTCACCGGGGGGTCAACGGGGATGGGCCTCGCGACGGCGAAGCGATTCGTTGCGGAAGGCGTCGATCACGTTTTTATCACTGGGCGCCGCAAAGA
>JBAUZR010000198.1:0-3324 GCA_049585375.1 Acidobacteriaceae bacterium | reverse complement strand
TACGGGTCCTGCGGGGTGGCAGTTATATTGGTCCGCGCGCGACGCTCGAGCGGTTTTCGTCCGCTCTGGCGACGCGGGGACCGGACGCCTCGGGCGTTTGGCTTTCGCGGAGCGGCGCGGCGGGGTTGGCACACCGGCGGCTCTCCATCATTGATCTGGATTCGCGATCGGATCAGCCGATGCAGACGGCTGACGGGCAGTTCACGATCAGCTTCAACGGGGAAATCTACAACTACAGGGAACTCCGCGCCGAACTCGAGAAGCGCGGCCGGAACTTCCGCACCACGAGCGACACGGAAGTGCTGCTGGCGATGTATGCGGAGTACGGCGCGGCAATGCTGCCCCGCCTGAGAGGGATGTTTGCCTTCGGTCTGTGGGACGAGGCGAAGCAGGAGCTTATCCTGGCGCGGGATGCGTTTGGCATCAAGCCGCTGTATTACGCGGAGGGGGACGGGCATCTGTACTTCGCCTCCCAGGTGCGGGCGCTGGTGCCGGCTCCGGGTGTGGATCTGCGGGAAGAGCCGGCGGGGACGGTGGGCTTCTTTGTCTGGGGTTCGGTGCCGGAACCTTACACGCTGTATCGGGGTATTCACTGTCTGCCCAGCGGGAGCTGGATGCGCGTTACCCAGGACGGGATTGCAGAGCAGCGTGTGTTTGCGACACCGGTGGGGGAATTCGGGAAATACGAGGCGGCGGAGATGCCGCGTTCGCGGGAGGAGATGCTGGAGCGGCTGCATATCGCGCTGGAAGAGAGCGTGCGCATGCATGAGATCGCCGACGTGCCGGTGGCGGTGTTTCTGTCGGCGGGCATCGATTCGGGAGCGATCCTGGCACTGGCGGTGGAGCGGGGCCAGCAAGTCGAGGCACTGACGCTGGGATTCGACGCACTGCGCGGCGCTCCCCAGGACGAAACCGGCGGCGCGTCGGAAGTGGCGAGGCACTATGGCGTGGCTCACGACGCGCGGTACATCGATCGCGAACTTTTTCTTTCGCATCGTGAACGGCTGCTGGCGCAGATGGATCAGCCGACGATTGATGGAGTGAACACCTATTTTGTGAGCTGGCTGGCGCGAGAGCACGGATTCAAGGTGGCTCTAAGCGGGCTAGGCGGCGATGAGATGTTCGGCGGCTACCCGAGTTTCGGGCAGATTCCGAAGATGGTGCACGGTCTGAAGGTAACGCGGTCCGTGCCCTGGGTGGGGCGAGCGTGGCGGATCGTGACGGCGCCGATGATCGAGCGTTTCACATCGCCGAAGTATGCCAGCCTGTTCGAATACGGAGGCAGCTGGGGCGGGGCGTATCTGCTGCGCCGCGGACTGTACATGCCGTGGGAGCTGCCGGAGTTTCTGGATCCCGAGGTGGTGCGCACGGGGTGGCGCGAGCTGCAGTCGGTGACGGCGATGAGCGCACTGGCCGGAAGCCTGGATCGGCTGCCGGGCACAACGGGCACGGCGAAAGATTTCCTGCGGGTTTCAGCGCTGGAGATGAGTTTCTATATGCGGACGCAATTGTTGCGCGATGCGGACTGGGCGGGGATGGCCCATTCAGTCGAGATTCGCGTTCCCCTGGTGGACATGACGCTGCTGCGCCAGGTGTCTCCGCTGCGGGCGAGCCAGTTTGCGCCCCGCAAACCAGGTTTTGTCGACTGCCTGCCGAAGCGGCTGCCGGAGAACATCCTGAAGCGGCCGAAGAGCGGTTTCAACATCCCGGTGCGGGAGTGGATGCAGGTTGGGCGGACCCGTGGGCTGCGCTCCTGGGCAAGCGATGTCTACGACGCCCGGCCGGAAAAAAGCGCGACCCGTGTCCGGCGCCGGGTGCTGGCGCACTGACTCCGAGAGGCAGCGCGGGGCTGGTGTAGTATCAGGCCAACTGCAGATGGGTCCCGTAACTCCCGGAGAGGAATTCCGGCCTCGTCGAGGTCGCAGGACCACTATCGCTGAGCAGAAGAGGATTCCACGGCCGTGGCGGCAGCAGAGAATGCGGGCGGGCAGTCCAGCGACGATGCAGCAGGAGCATCGATAGTCCCGGGCGGCCTGGCGCCGGAAGAAATCATTGCCGAGCGCTATGTGGTGAAGCGGCGGCTGGGCGCAGGCGGGATGGGCGAGGCCTGGCTGGCCGAAGACACCATTCTGCGCCGCAGGCTGGTGCTGAAACAGCTGAAAGCGACAGCCACCGCGGGGCCTGGGGAATCGGCGCAGGCCGCGCGCGCCGGTCATCTGCTGACGGAAGCGAAGCGCGCGACGGCGATCAACAGTCCTCACATCGCACAGGTGTACGACATATGCCAGCACCGGGGCGAGTGGCTCCTGGCAATGGAGTATGTGGCGGGACACGATCTGCGGGCCGAGATTGTCACGCAGCTGAGCGCAGAGCGGTATTTTGCGCTGGCGGTGCAGATGGCCGAAGGGCTGGAAGCCGCACACGCAGCCGGGATTCTGCATTGCGACATCAAGCCGGAAAACATTCTGGTGACGGAGCAGGGCTTCGTTAAGATCCTGGATTTCGGGCTGGCGCGGATGATGGCGTCGCCGGACGGCACCAGCGAGACGGTGAGCCTGGCCGGCGCGGGGCATGCCTTTGCGGGAACGCCGGGCTACATGGCGCCGGAGGTACTCCGCGAGGCCGAGCCGACCGAGCAGTCGGACATTTTCGCGCTCGGCGTGGTGCTGTACGAGATGGCGGGCGGGGCCGCGCCATTCAAGGGTAAGACGCTGGCGGACAGCGTGCAGAAGACGCTGGCCGCGGAACCGGCGTCGCTGGATCTGAAGGGGCGGGGCTTGCCGGAGGGACTGCAGCGTGTTTTGCAGAAGGCCCTGATGAAACAGCCGGAACGGCGCTACGCGACGGTGCGCGATCTGCTGGTGGATCTGCGCGACTGCGCGGCGGGCGGGACCGCTTCGCGACGCCTGGCGGTGAGGGGGCCGCGCCGGAGTGCAATATTTGTGATTGCTACGGTTACGATTGTCGTTGTGGCGGCGATGCTTTGGCTGGTGGACCGGCGCCTCCGGGAACGGAGTGCGGCTCCATCGCCAGGTGTCGCGGTTGCGGCCAAGACGCGGCTGTTGGCGGTGCTGCCGTTCCGAGTCATCGGCTCCGGGGGCGATGAGGCGGGGATGAGCGCATACAGCGAGGGGCTGCGGGAGGCAATCACCTCGAGCCTGGCGAGGGTGGCTCCGGCGGACCGCATCGATGTGCTGGCGGCGAGCGAAGTGCGGGCGCACGGGCTGAAAACGCCGGAAGAGGCGCACAAGGAGCTGGGAGCCGATCTGGTGATCGATGGGAGCTACCAGCAGTTCCGGAAACAGGTGAGGATCCTGTATGAGC
>JBAUZR010000197.1:0-9095 GCA_049585375.1 Acidobacteriaceae bacterium | reverse complement strand
CCTACATACTCGGCCACTTGTTCGCTGCTGTGATCGACAAGGGTAGCCACCTGCTGCCTGCTCTGGTCGACAACGGCGCTGACCTCTTCTGCGGCGTGGCGGGTGCGATTCACGTGCTCGTTCACCTCCCTGCTATGGTCCACAAGGGCGGCCACCTGCTGCCTGCTCTGGTCAACGACGGCGCTGACCTCTTCCGCGGCCAGGCGGGCACGATCCAAATACACGTTCACCTGCTCTTTGCCCTGGTGGACAAGGGCAGCCACCTGCTGCTTACTCTGGTCGACAACGGCGCTGACCTCGTTCACCTGCTCCCTGCTCTGATCGACGAGGGCAGCCACCTGCTCTTTGCTCTGGTCAACAATGGCGCTGACGTCTTCCGCGGCCTGACGGGTGCGACCCAGGTACTCGCTCACCTGCTCCCTGCTCCGGTCAACGAGGGCAGTCACCTGCTGCTTGCTCTGGCAGACAACGGCGCTCACCTCCTCCGCAGCCTGGTGGGTGCGATTCACATACCCGTTCACCTGCTCCGTGCTAAGGTCGACGAGAGCAGCCACCTGCTGCTTCCACTGATCGACGATGGCGCTGACCTCTTCCGCGGCCTGGCGGGTGCGGGCGCGCAGATACTCGTTGTCCTCGCGGTCGCCGTCGCTGACGAAGTCCTCACGCGCTTCACGGCCGGATTTTGGGGAGTAGAGAATTCCAGCCAGAGCGCCGGCGCCCACTCCCGCAAAAAGCCACGCCAATCCGTAATTCTTGCTTTCTTTTGCCATTGCGAAAACTCTTCTTTCGTTGAACTTTGAAGGCCGCCTTGCCCGATCCTGCAGAAGGTGCGATTTCGGCAATCCGGTCAGCGCATCGTGCAGCGCCATATAAAATGATTCGCGCTTCTTCTTTCCATCCGTAAAATTGCAGCGATTCTCATCGTGCCGATGATCTGGCCCGCCTGCGTTTCAAGCCGGTACCTGGGGTCGGGACCCGGCTCTCACGCTTATATGCTGAGTCGGCGTAATTCAATAAATGATGATTGTCACCGCAGTGAATAACTTTGAATGACCATTGGGTATTCCTGGCTACAACTAGCCGGGCGGGCCTCTAACACCTTCGTTGCAGCGGTCCTTGACGTATGTGTTACAAGACTGCCTGAGGATGTTCGATAAGGAGAGGTTTCCTCATCCGGGACTGGAGAAGAAAACCTGACTTGCGATCGCCATCGGCTCGATGCTGATGGTCCGGAAATCGGAGGAGAAGTGCCTGCCGATTTCGAGCGCAAATGCTTTTCCGCCCCGCATCCTGGTTGCACCACAGAAGACGAACGGCATCCGTGTTTGCGGATATGTCCACTTTGCGAGCCTGGCCAGGCAGCTTTGCTTGAGGCGAATCGAAAATCTATCGACGATCCAGGAGAAGAGTGGTTATCTCCCTGGACAACGGGGTAACGAGCAGTTTGTCGCCCACCCGGATGTTTGGCCCCACTGGGCTGGGTCGCCCGGTGCTGTGCGCGGCAGCGTGGTCGATCGTGTCAGACCGATGGGGACGCGCCATCGACGCGCCCCGCCCCTCTCACTGCACGCGAAACAGATGGAAAACCACACCGGCCCCGATCAACACATTGTTCTGGTGGTCATTCACGCCGTTCGAGAATGTGGTGGCGTCGTAATCGACCTGGACCAGGCGCAGGGCCACGCGATCGGTCAGCGGCAGGTCAAACCCGCCACCTGCACGACTTTCAAAGGCGTAGGCGCCGTCACCGGCGCCAGCGATACCCCCGCCAGCGTGTGACGCACCTGCGAGGATCTGCACAAAAGGAAGAAGCGGGTGGGAGCGCTGCGCCCCGACTGCGGAAATCTGGTACCGCGCTCCGCCCAGGTAAGAGACCAGGGTCAGGGAATTGCCCGTACCAGGCCCGTTGTGAGCGATTTCGCTGCTCACCTCGGCCACGGCCGACCACCGGGCGGGCAGCAGCCACGCGGCAGAGATACCGCCGCCGTTGAGGTTAAAGCAGCCGCAGTCGGCGGGTTGGGTGTTGGAATGTACCCAGTGGTAGCTCAGCCCGGCATCGGCGCGATAGAACCCCGAAGCTGCTGACGGTGACGTCATCTGAGCACCTGCTGCGGCAGCGCCGAAGAACAAAATCACTGCCAGTGCAACTGAACGCATGGTCGTTTCTCCTGTTGCACCCGACTGCGCGGCCTGGTGCTGATAACGCAATTTGCAGTTGAGGGCAATTACGCCGGCGCCGGTTCCAGAAGGATCTGGCTCTGGAGCCGGCGTAGTGCAACGCCAGTTAGGGCGCCGAGACCTTCACGTTCATGTTCGAGAACGTGACCGCCTCCTGGCTTCCTCCGGTCGAGGCGGTGAATCCCAGATAGGCAACGGGAGGCAGGTTCACCGTACCCGTGAACAGCTCGTAGCCATCCATGGTCACGGTCATGACGCCGTTGACCACACTGATGACGTAGGTGTGGGTCGAATTGGTATAAGTACCAATCGGATAGTCGGTGCTGCTCTGGGTATCCAGGTTGCCGTTGACAAAGTACCAGGGGTTCTCCCAAAGGTTGTTCGCACCTGGTCCTACCGCCATATAGGGCACGGTGATGGGATCGCAGCCTCCGCAACTGGCAGGATTCCCGCCTGCTGCGTTGCCGTTCTGGTAGGTGTCAAAACCGACCACCAAACCCGGAATGCCCCTGGCAGCGAGACCCTCTCCAACAGTGCCCAGGGATGCCGTGGTGGCGCCCTGCGACGGATCAGCCAGTATCATGGTGAAACCATCCGCAGGACTATTGGTGGTATCGCTGACCTGGACCGTGAAACTGGCGGTAAAGTTAGCTGTCGAAATGAGCGTAGGCCAGTAGACCGCAGCCTGCTCACCTCCCTGGTCGTTTGTGAGCTCGATAGTGCAGGCAGACGTATTCTGATAGGGCACGTCGCCAGAGGTGGTCCCGCCAGTGTGTTGAGTACCGCCGTTGTTCTCCGATCCGTTCAACACCCAGTTGACGCCGGCACTGTTGCAGAGGCCATCGCCCGCAGTGGTATTCCCCACTGTGCCCAGTGAACCAACGAACAGGCCTGCGGTATTGCTGGTCAACGAATTGGTTCCCGGAATCCGCGCGCCGTTGCTGGTGCTGGTGACCACCGCATAGAGGACAGAGCCCGAAGCCGCAGCCGGCACATTCTCCAGGGTCACCGATGAGGTGGCGGAGCCGATGACAGTCGCCCCATTGAAGACACCGCTTGAAACCGCACCATCGGCAAAGGCCGTGGCTGTGGAGGCACCCGGAGCATACCAGTACCACTGATAGGCGGGGGTGCAGCCGGTGCAATTCGCGTTGACATTGAAGCTGGCCACAGAAGTAGCCGGCACATAGACGGTCTGGGGCTGGTCGGTGATTTGCATCACGATGCCTGCGCCCACCGCCAGGACGACGCGATTGGACAGTGCTGTGCCCTTCCCATTCGTCACCACGACGTAATAGTTATCGCCGTCATTGCTTTGGGCCGTATCGCTGGAAGGAACCGTATAGGTGCTGCTGTTCGCCCCGGAAATCGCGGTGCCGGCCGTGCTTGCCATCCCGGTGGCGGTGTACGGCACGCGATACCACTGATACGTGAGCGTACCAGGCCCGGCGGCGGTGACGGAGAAGGTTGCTTGTCCCCCCACACTGGCTGTCTGGCCGAGGGGCTGGACGACAATGGTTGGCGGAACGGCGGTGTCCGTACCGCTCACGGTCAGGGTGCCAGCCGCGCTGGTCAGCGTGGTGCCCGTGCAATTGCTGTCGGTAACCGTGGCGTAGTAGGTGGTTCCGCTGTTCGCGGTGGTCAACGAGCCGGTGGTGTAGCTGCTCGAGGTGGCTCCGGCGATGAGCGTTCCGCTGCCCGGAGTCCCCTGATACCACTGGTAGCTGAGGCCGCCAGTGCCGGTGGCGGATACGGAAAACGTGGCCGTCTGAGTAGCATAGACCGTCACCGAGGCAGGTTGCTGGCTAATCGCCAGTGTTGTGGGAGAGGCGATATTCAGGACGACGGGGTTGCAGGTCGCGTTGCCAGCAGCATTGATGGCCGTGCACTGATAGGTTCCGCTATTGCTGGTGGCGGCTGGGGAAAACGTCAACGCAGACCCCGTGCCAACAACGCTTCCCCCTTCAGTCCACTGATAGCTGCTGGCATAGTTCGCGGCTACACTCAGCGAGACCGGGTAGCCAGCGCAGGCATTTCTGCTGACAGGCTGCGCCGTGATGACTGGCGCACTAATGATTGCCGTGGTGCTCACCGAGACGGTGGGATTATCCACACTGGTTGCCGTGATGGTGTAGGCCCCTGGCGTATCGGGAGCCGTCCACACCCCGGCCGAGGTGATAGTGCCACCGCTGGCGGACCAGGTGAGTTGATTCGTTGAACCGCCGGAAGCTGTCGCGCTGAAGTTCTGCGTTTTGGGAGCGGAGGTCTGATTGGCCGGAGTGATCGCGCTGATGGTGACGACCGGATAGACGGAGAAGCTCGTCGTGACTGTGGCGGCCGCGTAGTTACCGCTCGAGGCCTGGCTGGCCTGCAGAACCACCGTGCCCGGACCCGTCAGGGTAACGGTGTTCCCAACGACGGTAGCGGGACCGCTGAGCACCGAGTAGGTGACGGCACCGCCGGATGCGGACGTAGCGCTGACCTGGAACGGTGGGTTGCCGTAGGTCTCCGCAGGAATCATAGCGAAGGTGAGCGTGGGAACCTCTCCGGCCACGGTGAAACTGGTAGTTGCGGTTGCCGCGGTGTAGTTGCCCGAGGCCGCCTGACTTGCCTGGAGGACAACCGGGGTACCGGCCGGCGTACCAACACCCGTGAGGGTGACAGTGTTACCGACGATAGTAGCTGGGCCGCTGAGGACCGAGTAGGTGACGGCGCCGCTGGATGCGGAGGTGGCACTGACCTGGAATGGTGGGTTGCCGTAGGTCTCCGCGGGAATCGCAGCGAAGGTGAGCGTCGGAACCTCAGGAGATACCGTGAACGTTGCCCTTGCTGTTGCGGCTGTGTAGTTGGCGGTAGCTGCCTGGCTGGCCTCGAGGACGACCGGAGTGCCGGCGGGAGTACCGACACCCGTCAGGGTAACGGTGTTGCCTACGATCGTGGCTGGACCGCTAAGCACCGAGTAAGTGACGACGCCGCCGGATGCGGACGTAGCGCTGACCTGGAACGGAGCGTTACCGTAGGTCTCCGGCGGAATCGGAGCAAAAGTGAGCGTTGGCGTTGCCGGAGAGACCGTAAAGGAAGTTGTCTGGGTTGCCGCGACATAGTTACCCGAGGCAGCCTGGCTCGCCTGCAGAACTACCGTGCCAGTACCGGTGAGAGTGACTGTGTTTCCACTGACGGTGGCGGGACCGCTCACCACCGAATAGGTGACTGCTCCCGGCGAAGCCGAGGTGGCTGACACGGGGAAGGGAGCATTCCCATAGGTCTCGGCCGGAATCGCCGCGAATGTCAGGGTTGGCGTCTCTCCGCCGACGCTAAACGTAGTCGTCGTTGTAGCCGCCGTATAGTCGGATGTCGCCGCCTGGCTGGCCTCGAGCACAACGGGCCCTGTGCCGGTCACGGTAACGGTATTGCTGGAGATCGTTGCCGGACCGCTAACCACCGAGTACGTAATCGCCCCGTTCGAGGCGGAGGTGGCGCTCACCGGGAACGGTGTGCTGCCATAAACCTTGTTACCGACCGGCGTGAAAGCCAGATTGGGATTCCCAGGGGAGACAGTGAAGCTGGTTTCGACGGTTGCCGCGGCGTAATTACCGGACGCCCCCTGACTGGCTTCCAGCACGACGGTTCCCGTGCCCGTTAGCGTAACGGTGTTGCCAGAGATCCTTGCCGGGCCGCTGACAACGGAATAGGCAATCGTGCCATTCGAAGCAGAGGTAGTGCTCACGGGAAACGGCGCCGTTCCGTATGTCACTGACGCGACCGCATTGAAGGCGAGATTCGATGCTTCCGGATTCACCGTTAAAGTGGCTACGGTGCTCGTCGTGGCGCCGATGGAATTCGTCACCGTGACGGTATAAACCGAACCGCTTTGCGCTACGCTCGTTGCCGGGATGATCAGCGTGGCGCTGGTGGCTCCCGAGATCAAAGTGCCGCTCTGGTACCACTGATAGCTGAGTGGAGCCGTGCCACCGGAGACGACGGTGAACGTCGCCGGCTGGCCCGCAGTGACGGCCAGACTCTGCGGCTGCGCGGTGATCGCCGGGGGCGTATTGACAGTCAGCGTAAACGGCTGACTTGTGACAGTTCCGGCGGCGTTGGTCACAGAGCATGTATAAACGGCACCGTTGTCACTGCCGGTTGCAGGTGGCGTGGTGTAGGAGCTTCCCGTGGCCCCGCTGATTGCGACTCCGTTCTTGTACCACTGGAACGTAAATGGGCCAGTCCCCGACGGATTCACGGAAAATGTCGCGCTCTGACCGGCCGTAACTGTCTGCGCACCTGAGGCGGCCTGCCCCGCCGGGGCGGAGACAACTGGCTTGTTATCTCCCCAACCGGCGCCGCATCCGGCGACTGTTAACTGAAGTGTTAAGGCGGCAGACAAAAGGGCGAGGGTGCGGACGCACCGGAACCAAGGCATTGTCATCAGCGGACTCCGAGCAAACATCAACAAGCGTTTGGGATTTATGGGTACCGGCGCCGGACTGCTGAACACAGCTGCCGTGATCGTGTCTCAGACAGTACCAGCCCGCCAGTAACCACGAAATAACACCGATGGGGGACATCTGTGAATGAATGGCCTGTCCGCCTCATTAATCATGTATTCATGATGGCTATAACTACGCCAGTATCATGGCGACTCGATATCCTCCTAACTAGTTATCCGAAGATCAACTCTCTTTCGACATGAGAGAAACACGAGAGATGCGAGACTTATTGGATCATTACATCGTCGCATGACTTCAGGTATTAGATTCCGATTGACATGCCGTCGTGTGAGATAGCCGGAGCCTCAATAACATGGATGGAATCCGGAGGAAACGTCAGAGCCAGCCCTGGAAACTTAGCGGGGAAGTTAAGTTGCGGCCGGACGAATTATGAAGCAGCTGGATTGAGTTTTCCAAGCAGGATGCTTTTTAGTCGTGCGGAAGAAAGTTATCCGCCCATTACCCCGGATTGGTCGGACAACCCGGACAGTTTCGGCTCTCCGGCAGCAAACTGCGTTGTCGTCCGGCGTTCATCGACTATTCCGAACTCCCACCTGAGTGCGCCAGGGCCCCGCCGGCCTTGCAAAACACTCCCACACAGCCTATACAGACAGAGCGCACAACTGCCGCGCGGAGGCAGAACCATGGACAAGCGTGAGTTTCTGAAAGCATCGGGCATTACTATAACGAGCAGTATGCTGTCACGATTCCTGCACGCCCAGGCCACTTCAGCACCACGCACCAACTGGGCCGGAAATCTCACCTATTCCGCACCCAACCTGCTGGAGCCGCATACTGCCAGCGAAGTGCAGACCGCTGTGCGCAACCATCAGCATCTGCGAGCCCTGGGCTCGCGGCACTCCTTCAACGGCATCGCCGACAGCATCGATAACCAGATCGCGCCCGCTGCGCTCAAGTCCATCGACATCGACTCCTCCGGCCGGACGGTCATCGTCGGCGCCGGAGTGCGTTACGGTGACCTTGCCCCGGTCATCGACGCCAAAGGCTTCGGCCTGCACAATCTCGCCTCGCTCCCGCACATTTCCGTTGCTGGAGCAATTGCCACCGCGACGCACGGCTCCGGGATACACAACGGTAATCTCACCACCGCCGTGTCAGGGTTCGAATTCGTCGCTGCCAACGGTGAACTCGTCTACCTCTCACGAACCGATCATCCCGATGTCTTCGCTGGAGCCGCGGTCCATCTTGGCGCTCTCGGCATACTTACCCGCGTTGCCCTCGATCTGCAGCCCACCTACCAGGTCGCACAGACTGTCTACCTCGACCTGCCCTTCGCTCAGCTCGAGCACCACCTCGCCGACATCTTTTCCAGCGGATACAGCGTCAGCCTCTTCACCGACTGGCAGCAGAGCCGCGCCACTCAGGTCTGGATCAAGCGCCGCATCGACCGCTCTGAGACCGTTCTCGGAGCAGACTTCTACGGCGCCCATCGAGCCTCTGTGAAGATGCACCCCATCCTCGGCCATCCCGCGGACGCCTGCACCGAGCAGCTTGGCATTCCCGGACCCTGGTACGAGCGCCTGCCCCACTTCCGCATGAACTTCACTCCCTCCAGCGGAAGCGAGCTGCAGACGGAGTACTTCGTCCCGCTCGATCGCGGCTACGAGGCCATCCGTGCCGTCGAAACCCTGCGCGAACGCATCACGCCCCACCTCTTCGTCACAGAGCTGCGCACTATTGCCGCTGACGATCTTTGGATGAGCATGGCCCACCAGCGCCTCTCGCTCGCCATCCATTTCACGTGGAAGCCGGAGTGGCCGGCTGTTCGCCAGATCCTGCCTGAAATCGAAGCCAGGCTCGCGCCCCTCGGCCCGCGTCCGCACTGGGCCAAGCTCTTCACCATCCCAGGTCCACAAATCGCCCTGCAATACCCGCGCCTCGGCGATTTCAAAACCCTCGCTGCGAAATACGACCCCTACGGCAAATTTCGCAATGAGTACCTGCAGACGAACCTGTATTCGACTTAATCTGCGCCCTCCGGTGTGGAAGGTTCGAGGCAGCGCAGGACTCACGTCGTCGAGAGCCTAAAGGAGAATCTCGGGACAACCCGGGTGTGGTTGAGAGGGAGAAAGAATGCGTGGTTTTGGCCCCTAAGCGACACCAGTTCAAACATTTAGGATTTGGGCTGGGGGAATTCGGACCCAGGGGTCGGAGGTTCAAGTCCTCTCTGCCCGGCCCTTCACAATTTGGGTTTGAGGTTGAGGATCGAAAGCTGAGTGGAACTCCCAGGAGGACACCTGCTCAATAGGCGGTCCTTCGCTTTTTGCTCTTCCGGCGGACGGGCCCTACTCCGTCGGGGATAGCGTCTTTCACTGGAAAGTCTCATCTATAGTGGGAAGGGCGGTCCAGCCGAACCACCCCATCCTGCATTGCGGAGCGAGAACGAATGACGCCTGTCCCGTCGGACGC
>JBAUZR010000196.1:0-2577 GCA_049585375.1 Acidobacteriaceae bacterium | reverse complement strand
GTCACTACCACATCATGATCGAGCGGCGCGCTCTCGAAGCTCAGCACATCCGGGCGATGATCGACAAATCGCTGATCGGCCATCTCCCACGTCCGCCACTCCGGCTCAGGATAGGTCGGCGAGATCGGCCGCACCCGATAAGGCACCGGGTTCGCCGGATCGGACACATACTGCCGATACTGCGGACCGCCCGCCGCATCCGGCGTAAATGACAGCGTCCCATCCGCGTGCAAATACAGATTCGTCGGCTTCGTTGTCTTCGGTGGCCAGTCCGCATACGAGTGCCAGGTGTTCGACCCCGTCTGGAACGTCGTCACCTTCCAATCCGGCTTTGCCCCTTCCCCGTGCAGGTAATAGCGGAAGAACTCCGCCTCGATGTTCTGCCGGAATTCCAGCGCCGTCTTGTGCCCGCCAAAAGGAAGAATCCCGATCCGCTCCCCTTCCGGTGTTTGCCACTCCCCGTGAAACCACGGCCCGGCCACCATCAGATTGTTGTGGTCGGGATCGTGCTCCTCTGCGTGCCGAAAGATCTGCCACGGTCCCCAGGGGTCTTCCTGATCCCAGAAGCCGGCCACATTCAGGTCCGGCACCGGGGAACTGTGCAGCTGATTCACCCAGGCTTCTTTCTTCCAGAAGGAGTCATAGTTCGGGTGCGCCATCACGTCGTTCCAGAAGGGCAGTGCCCCGTGCAGATATACCGCATTCGCCTGCGTCAGCGGCCCCAGTTTCAGATACCACTCATAGGTGTCGTAGGTATCGAAATCAAAATGAGTGTTCTTGCTCTTATCGGCTTCTTCCAGAACCGAGTACTCTAAGGCGTAACTCTCCCGCAGCGCCCCATAGCGATGCATATCGTCATTCATCCACTGGTCCACCGGGGAAGCTTGCTCGCTCACCGCCTTCAGCGCCGGGTGCGGATGCAGCAGAGTGAGCCCCGCCGTCAGCCCGTCATAGGAAACACCGTAGATGCCCACCCGGCCGTTGTTGTTCGGAACGTTCTTCACCAGCCAGTCGATCGTGTCGTACGCATCGTTGGTCTCGTTGGCCTGTTTCGGATCGTTCGGGTCGTACTGCTCCGTCATCAGAAACACGCCTTCAGACTTGAACCGCCCGCGCAGATTTTGCAGCACGAAGATATACCCGTCCGCGGCCAGCTCCTTCCAGCTTGTCGGAACCCAGTCGGCCCCATACTTTGCCGCCCCTTGATCGAAGTCCTCCTGCGTCGGCACTCCGTATGGCGTGCGTGTCAGCAAAATCGGCATCGGTTTCGTCTGATCGCGCCGGGATATCACCACCGTCTGCAGGTGCACGCCGTCTCGCATCGGCACCATAAACTCCTGCACGCGCCACGCGCTTTCCACCTTCGCGGCAGGCGCCATCTGCGCATGCCCACCAGACGCAGTCAGGCCAAAGGTCAATAAAAGGAAACCGACGCCGGAGGCAAACCTCCGGAACGCGGCTCTCGCACTTCGCAGCGATAAAGAGGAAACAGAAAGGCCGAACCGGTGCAGGGCCATAGGCGGGAACCTCACGGAACGATTCGTTTGGACTGAAGCGGAGCGACGGCCAGTATACAAACGAAAGACTCCCTCGCAAAGACCGTAATCCAGAGCCGTTCTGCCCGCCGCAAGCCGTTTCCCTTCGCCCCTGTTCTCTCAGGCTGTCCTCTGGATCGGCCCTGATCCGGCGCCCCGGCGGCGTCTCCGCCATCGGATTATGATGGCAGCCAGTGCTGGCGATGCCCCACGAATCGGTGAATCCGCCCGCGGCCCCGCCCACCCTTCAGGGCTCTGTCCTCGTCCTCATTCAGTTCGATGTTTGCGAGGAGATTCACCTCGACTCCCTCCGCCAGGCCATCGGCGCCCGCGTGCTCGAGAAGCCCGGTACCAAATACCTGGCTCCCGCTTATGTCCGTTATCAGCGCCCACCCATCGCGGAGCCCATCGAGGCCCTCCAGCTCGAATCCGGCGAGCGCCTCTCCGGAGAAATCAAATATTACGACTACGGCGTGGTCAGCCTGATCTTCCAGCTCCCCTTTGCCGGCGACTGGGACTCGCTCGTCCGTCTCGCCAGCCGCTGGGTGTGGGATATCGATTTTGCCTCGCTCGCCGAACCCATCGTTCGCCAGAAGCTCCAGCGCGCCCCCGCCGCTATGGTCAAGCCTTACTCCCGCTGGCTCAGCGAAGACTATTTCATCTTCCACGTGGGCGAAGTTGCTGGCGCCCCCGCTGCCGCCGAGCTCACCCGCCAGCACGGACCGCAGATCGCACAGATCGTTCGCGGAGACAGACTGCCCTTATCCGATGCCGAGTGCAACGAAGTCCTTCACTCCCAGGTCTCCTATTACCGCAGCGATATGGCCGTCATCGGCTGGAACGCCGCCTTCCTCTATGACACCGCCGCCGGTGCCCAAACCGCGATCCAGCTCCTCGAGTATGCCAACTCCCAACTCCTCGAATTCCGCCACTACGACGAGCTCCTCACCGGCGTCCTCGACAGCGTCTACGATTCACTCGACCAGAAAGCCGGCCTTCTTGCCCGCTGGCGTATGTCTGGCGACGCCACCCGCCTCCATAC
>JBAUZR010000195.1:0-10860 GCA_049585375.1 Acidobacteriaceae bacterium | reverse complement strand
CCGCCAACATCAGCGCGAGATTGGCGTTCGCGTTGCTGTTGCCATAGGTGGAATTGCCCGCTACTGGATCGCCGCCGGTGCCCACCAGATAAATTTGATCAGTTGGATGGGGACAAGTGGGGTTCGTGAAACTGAAGTTGCCGTTGGAATTGGTGGTGGGCAGCGTCCCCGTGAGCATGCCAGTGGCTGCCGAACCGTATCCAGCGCTGCCGGCGTCGTACAGCTGCAATGTCATGCCGGTGACCGGCTGCTGGCCGCCGAAGACCTGTCCCTGAAGGGTGCTGGTTGCGGGTGGGACCGGTCTGGTCGGAGGCGTCTCGATCATCGGAGAGCTGCCCCCGCAGCCCGCGAGAGCGAAAGTGCTCGCCAAAAGAAGAATGCCCGTGACCGACGCTGGCCTCATGGTCTGGCTCCTGTAGTGTTGTTCTTCGCGGCTGTGGAGAGCGGGGCTGCCGGGGCGGCGGCTCCGAGAATCCTTGTCACGCTGTTGCCGAGTTTGTTGGGGATCCACACGCTGCCGCTGAGATCGATGGCGATGCCGCTCGGTGTGGAGAAAGATGTGTCAGTGAAGCCGCCAGCGGGCGAAAGAGCTACGCCTGCATTGGAGAAGAGGCTCACGCTGTTATTGCCGTTCGCGACCCACACCTGGCCGCCGCCGTCGATCGCGAGGCCGACGGGTGCGTCCAGGCCGCCTCCGCTGGAGATCGAATTCTCCAGGGTTCCAAGCTGATTCGTTTCATACAACAACGGCGAAGAGGAGTTCAGTGTCCACAGGTTTCCCGTCGCGTCGATGGCGACGGCTGTGTTCCCTCCGGTGTAAGGGGTTGTGGTCGCCGGGCCTCCCGTGGCGGTGAGCTCACTCAGACTGCCAATGCTGTTCACGATCCAGACGGTGGTCTGGCCGTCAGGAGCGAAGTTCGCCGTGACGCTTTCGTTCGAACTCATCGTGATGGTGGTTGACGCACTGCTGGCGTTGCCGACGCTGCTGCCCGTCCACTTTGTGAAAGCCCAATTCGTGTTGGGTGTAGCGGTAAGATCCACGAGGCCCGCGTTCGGCCCGGACGCCGGCGAAACCGTTCCGCCTGCCGACGGATTGGCACTGGTCGTGAGCGTGTAGGCCTGGGAGAAATTCGCCGTGTAGGCCGCGGTTCCCGTCGTGCTGCTGATGGTGGCGGAATGGGAGATCAATCCGCCGTCGGACCAGCCGGTGAAGAGATATTCGATGCTGGAAAGAGTTTGCGGGGATGTGGTGGACAGCATGATTGCCGACCCGTTCGTCAGATTTTGCTCCGTGGTGCCCGTGAGGTTCGTGGAGCCACCGGCCGAATAGGTTATTCCCGCGGGGATTGCATTGAACGTAACGCTCACCGGACCGCCATTGATGGTGGTTGGGTCGCCCGCAAAGGCACTGGTGGAGAGGTTGCCCCCGGCAACCGTCACCGAATTGGTGACGGCGTTGGTCCCGATGGCGGTGCCGTAGCCGACGCTGACCGTCAGGGTGAATGTGTCCTGCTCGCCAACGGGCATCGCGGTGGTACGCGTGCAACTCGCGCCGGAGCAGATCCAGTCCGAGCCGGTGCCGCCGCCGCTATGGCCGGTTTCTGCGAAGGAAACCGCGCCCATGCCGGACGGCAGGCTATCGCTCAGATCCAGTTCGCCGTTGGTCGGTATCGTACCGTCATTCACCGCCGTGAGTATGTAGGTGTCAGCCGTGTCGCCCTGCGTGAAGTTGCCAGTGTGGCTGCTGCCAACGGACATCGTTGTCTGCGACAGCAGGGTGATGCACCAGCTGGTGGCCGAGAGGGCTGTACTCCCGGCGCTGTTGTAGAGGTAGAGGCTCCAGTAGCCGTTGGGACTGAGCCCACCAAAGGCATTCGCGAAGGTCTGGCTGCCCAGCGACGGGGCGAACCCGAGGGTGGTTGGCGCAGGCGAGGGGAAGGCCGGCACTGTTCCGATATTCGCAGTCGGGTAATAGGTTTCACCGTTTGCGGGAGGCGAGGCAATGGTATTCAAAGATCCAGCCGAATCAGCCAGGGTGAAACTGATATTGCTCACGCCAACGCTACCGCCGACATTGTCCCAGGGGACAATATTGGTCGAGGTCGGCCCGACCAGGAGCATTGCCGTTTGCTGCGGATTCGCGTCGGAGAAGCCGTTCAGGGTGAGTGTAGCGCCGGAGATGCTCCCCGAGTACCCGGTCACATCGATGTGCGACGGATAGGGACTGGCCGGGTTGTTGCTGCTGGTCAGAGAGCCGGAGATGCTGAGGCCGCCCGCGTTGCAATATTTTCCAGGGCTGGGATTGGTCGTGGGGTGATCAACGAAAAGGTTCAGCACGTCGCTCCCGCTACCCACAAATCCGGTCGCTCCGCTATATGTGGCCACGATGGGATGCGACCCCTCGGTTGTGAATGTTGCGGTGCATGTGCCTTGTCCATTGCTGATCGCCACCGGATTGCCACCGCTGCAGGTGATGTTGTTGCCGTTGTCGGTGAAAGTAACGGTTCCCGCATTCACGGTTCCGCTGGAGGTGACGGTGGCGGTTAGCGTGACGGCGGAGTTGGTTGTGGTCTCATTGTTCGGCGCATCCGAAGAGACCGTGGTCGTGG
This sequence comes from Acidobacteriaceae bacterium, assembly GCA_049585375.1. Lineage (GTDB taxonomy): Bacteria > Acidobacteriota > Terriglobia > Terriglobales > Acidobacteriaceae > Palsa-343. Next base: position 8,251 of record JBAUZR010000195.1, on the reverse strand, counting down.
TGCTGGTATTTGTGTTGTCGGAGGTAGTAAAGAACAAGTTCCAGGAGCCCAACGAACCGTTGGCGTCGCCGACCTGGTTGGCGATGTAAAGCGTCCAGGTGCCGTTGAAGCCATCGTTGGGCTCGGTAAGGATTGCGGGAAGATTGAAGGCTAGCGCGAACGTGTCTCCTGAGCCGTATCCGGGGTAGTCGCCGTTGGCGTAAGTCATCCCGGGCCCCGGACTGGCAAACTGGTCCCCATTGGGAGCGTAATAATCTGTGGGCAGGTAGGTACCGCTGTACGCGGTTGGACAGGTTCCCACCGGATTGCCGCTCTGATCATAGCCGGACAGATACCCGCTATCGTTGTCGGTACCGGTATCCCCCGAGTCGGCAAGAGTGAAGGTGCTGGAGCCAATTTGCAGATTGTTCTCGCCGCAAACACCGGAGAGCAGGTCAAAAGCCTGGCCGCTCGGAGATACCAGCAGCACAGCGATACTGTCGAGATTGGTGACGTTGAGATTATTAAACTGCAGTGAAATGGCATTTACGGTCCCGGAGAGCCCACTGACGGCAATCGTGGAGCCCACCGATTGGAATTGCGTGCCGCTTACAGTGATGGGGCCGCCGGTGAAGGACTGCGCCTGCGCACTTACAACTGTCAATCCAAAAGCGAGTCCAACGGCGGCGGCAACGATTCCCGGGCCGCCCCAAATCAAGCTTCGACCCATACCCACAGCGCACACTCCCCGTGGCACAGAGCCGGTGAAGATGCCGGCTTGGCAGTCAGGATGGAACAGCAGTACGGGGACAGCGACGTCCAGTGCCACGGCGACCGAGCGGCCCCAAGCAGCGACTGCAGGGACAATATCGGAATTCCCGTGGCATACCCCGTTGAATAGTGGGTCTATGCTACGAGATAGCCTGGGCACTGCCAATATCAAAAACGTGGGACAGTACCCTGTTAGAAACGAGGTACGGGCTACAGCGGAATATGTATTACTGTGGTTCCTCACGGACGGGCTCCCAGGGTGTTGTTCTTTATCGCCGTGGAGAGGGGCGCTGCCGGAGCGGCCGCTCCGAGAACCCGAGTTACGCTGTTGCCACTCTTGTTGGAGATCCAGACGCTGCCGCCCAGGTCGACAGCGATGCCGCTGGGCGTGTTGAGGGACGAATCAGTGAAGCCGGTGGAAGGCGAAAGCGCAACGCCAGCATTCGAGAAGAGACTCAGGGTGTTGTTCCCGTTCGTCAGCCACACCTGACCACCACCGTCGATCGCGAGACTGACAGGAGCGTTCAGGCCACCGGTTGCGGAGGGGATCGTGGTCAGTGTTGAGCCGACCTGGTTGATTTCCACGAGCAGAGGTGTTCCTGTGCCGACACTCCAGATATTGCCGCCATTGTCGATGGCGATATCCTGATTGGCGCCGCTATAGGCGGCGGAGCTAATAGCGTTGCCGGTTCCGGCTAACTCGCTGGTACCTCCGGAACTATTAAGGATCCAGAGGCTCTCACCGCTCACGATCACCGTCTTTGTGGTTTGAGCCGAGGTGTAGACGGCGGGATCGGTCGGAGTGAAGGTCGCGGTGATGTTGTAGCTATTCGCTGTGAGCCCCGTTGTTCCGCTGGTGACATCGACGGCAGAGCCGCCGCTGGTGGGCGCCGCGGAGTAAGTGAAAGTCCCTGGCGCACTGGCCGCGGCATTGAGAACCGTTGAACCCGCGCTGCCAAGGATGATGGCCGGAGCCGGGGTCCACGTGATGGTGGGTGTGGACAGCGCGCCGGTAACCGTGAAGGTGTCGTAGCCCCAGGCTGCACAGTTCTCGGACCATCCGACCGGGAAGTTCTCGACGGAGACGTCGAAGGCAGCCGGCGAGGCAACCCACGAGGCGGAAACGGGAACCTGGATCTCGGTCGGGCTGACCACGTCAACGGACGTGGCTGCATTGCTGCCGATGTAGACGTGGGAATCCGAACTAAAGCCGGTTCCCGTGAGCGTGAGGGTGAAGGCGGCGGAACCGGCGGTCACTGATGCGGGGCTCAGGCTGGTGAGGGTGAGCGGAGCGCTGGCTGTGCTGGCGTTGAAGTTGACGTAGACCAGGGTTTCGCCGTCCGCAGTCAGTTGGCCGGGATTCGCGTTGCCGGTCAGATCGTAAGTCCATCCGCCGAAGCTCCAGCCCGCCCCGGAATCAGCCGTCGCCTGAAACGAGAGCTGTGTGCCCCAGGGGTAGAAGCCGTCGCCGGTTGGCGATGTGGTGTTGATGACGGCTGTGCCGCCGCAGGGCAAATAGCCGAAGTTGGGTGCAGGCAGATATTGAGGCGTGACGGTAGAGGTATAGGTGGTACTGACGGTCGGCAGCGAGGTGATTGTGTGCTGCTCCGCGCCGCCGTCGCTCCAGCTCGAGAAGGCGAATCGGGAATTGAAACTGTAGGGATATTCGGGATTGCCAAAATTCACATTCAGCGTATGACTGGTGCCGGCGGCCCAGCTGGTGACCGTGTCGTAGGAATAGGCAGGATCGTTTGAGAAATTCCTCGGGGTTGGCCAGTAGGCGCCGTCAATGTAGGCCCAGAGATTGTCGCTGAAGACATTCTGAAGGTTGTCGCCTGCGGGAGGCGCCACGTTCACCGTGTACACCGGATAAGTTGTGAACTCTGCCGACACGGCAACCGGATTTCCCGTATCCGGAACATAAAACTCTTTGGGATTAGCGGACAATCCGCCGGGGAGCCAAAAGAAGGGAGCCTGCGCGCTGAATTCGTAAAAGTTCACACCGCTGTTGGGTGTCGCTGTCATCGTGACATCCTGGCGGGCGACAAAAAAGCTACCGCTTGCGTCCGGGTAGGACTGGGGCGCGGGCGAGACGCTGACGGTGCCGTCTCCTGAGGGAGTCACCGTCTCGGTGTAAGGAACGAGCTGGATGAAGTTGGCCGAATAGGTGGCGATTTGCGGGGAGCTGCCGGGGAACGCGGGGCTGCCGTTTCCTGGATTCACGGTGATGGTGTGGGTTTGTGCGGTGGAGTCGTTCCAGCGGCCGTACGTGTAATAGAAGGTCGTGGAGACGGTGTTGTTTTCGATGTCTCCAGTCAGCGTTTGAACGCCGCTGGGGACACTGAGCGTGTGGGTGGAGTTCAGCGCCCAGCTATAGGTCTGGGGCGTGGTGACGAGCTGGCTGTCAACAAGCACCTGCAGGCCCACAGGATTCGAGGTGACGGTGACGGTGGTGGGCGCCTTTCCGTAAAGGCGCTCGATGGCCTCTTTGTCGGCGGCGGAGTAATCCTGGTTGCCCACGCCAGGCAAGCCTTCAACTCCCTGGAGAGGGATGCCGGCCGGGATGGTCTCAATGACCGGGCCGCCGTTGCTCGAGTCGACGAAGGATGGATACTCCATTACAGAGGCGTAGTCATAGGGGGTGAGCAGTTGCTGATTCTGGGTGTCGATGGCAAAGTCCGGTACCCAGGTGCCCTTGATGACGTTGTTGTAATTCACGGTGACCCAGGAATCGCGGTCGGTCCGGACCATTTCGTGCCGGAGGCCGACGATGTGGCCCATCTCGTGGAGCAGGGTGGTAACGCTGCAGTCGGTATTGCAGTTCAATGCGATCTGGCCGGGGCTGGACGGATAGCCGATCGTGTTGACATCGCCTTGCCCACCCGTGCCGCTGAGGGTAATCAGGACGTAGGTGGTTTGGGTGGTTTTCTCGTTCCACTGCACGACGCCTGAAAAATCCGTGTTGAAAGTGCTCACTGCCTGCGCGAGGGTGGGGCAGGTGTTGGCGGCGATGCAGCCGTTATCGTCGTAATAGACGACCGCTCCTGGCCACAGCGAACCGGAACTGGCGACCCCGACCGATGCGGGCCGGACGGGAATATTGACGGGTTCGGGTCGGCCTTGTAGGTGCTGAGCTGCGGCAACGGCCCACCCGCTCGCGATCATTGCAAGGACGATGAAACGCCGTATGGAGTGTGACGCAAATTCCCTGAATCGAAGCATTTGCTGGGCACCCGCTTTTAAGGATGAGGCCTTCGACAGATCCCCGACGCGGCCGAGAATCGCCGCACTGCACGCAGAGCGGTCTGGCGGACAACGTCGGCATGAGCAAAGTCCGGAGCGATGGAAAGTCTGGGGGGACCCTTTGCCTTAAGTGACTGGGACTCGCAATTTGTGACGACTTTATTTTGGGGAGATCCGCAGAAGCCGGCCGAACATCGCCGCCTCCTTTCGATCCATCCTTGGCTGACGTATAAAGGTTTGTCGCGGGGAGGGTCCGATGCAGAGACGGGAATTTCTTGCAGGCGCTGTGAGCGCAACCATGATGAGCGCCGCCGGCCGGGCGGAATCCCTTGCTGCCGCTGACGCGCCTGCGTGGCCCCATCTGAACCCGATGGCCGTGGGGCTGCTCATCCAGCCGGCGAACGGCCCGGAAGAGAGCATCCGGCGCGTGCATGAAATGGGCATGACGAACTGCTTTCTTTCGCTGGACGGCTATCTGGGGCGGTACTCGAACGATCTGGCGCGGCAACTGCGGGAACTGCTGGAGAAGTACAGCGTGGTTCCGACGGCGGCAGAAGTGGTGGGCCCGGGACCGCTGGTATGGGATTTTCTGCGTGGTCCTTCCACGATTGGGCTGGTGCCGCCTGCCACCCGCGCAGCGCGGATGGCGGCGCTGAAGCAGACGTCGGACTTTGCAGCGCTTCTGGGTATTCGCCAGGTGCAGACCCACTGCGGGTTTCTTCCTGAGGATCCGGGCGATTCGCTGTATCCAGAGGCAGTGAATGCTATCCGCGAAGTCGCGCAGCACTGTGCAGGCAACGGACAGGTGTTCCTGATGGAGACCGGGCAGGAGACGCCCACCACGATGTCGCGGGCGATCCAGGATGTGAATCAGCCGAACTTGGGGGTTGGGCTGGACACAGCCAACCTGATTCTCTATGGCAAGGCGAATCCGGTGGATGCGGCGGACATCATCGGTCCGCATGTGCGCAGCATTCACGCCAAGGACGGGCGCTGGCCGACCGATCCCATGAAGCTGGGCGACGAGGTGCTGATCGGGACTGGACTGGTCGACTTTAAGGCCGTGTTTACGAAACTGCACCGGCTGGGCTACGCGGGGACGGTGACGATCGAGCGCGAGATTTCCGGGCCGCAGCAGATCGCGGATGTGAAGCAGGAGAAGGTCTATCTGGATCGGGTGCTGACGGGCGTGCTGGGCGAACAGGCTTGAGGAATGAGAACAATCGTATGGACAGAAGAGATTTCATCGGCGGCGCGGCCGCGACGGGGATTATGCTGCTGAACTCAAAGACGGCTTTTGGCTATGAGGCCAACTCCGCGGTGCGGCTGGGACTGCTGGGCTGCGGGAACCGGGGCACAAGCGTGGCGACGTCGTTCGCGAAGAACACCTCGGCTCGGGTGGTGGCGCTGGCGGACCTTTTCCCGGATCAGCTGGCGGCGGGCAAAACGCATTTTGACCAGGTGAACGCCGGGCTGGGCGTACCGGCGATCGATCCAAAGCTGATGTTTCGCGGATCGCACGCTTATGAGGAGCTGGCGGCCTCAAAGGAAGTGGATGCGATCCAGATCTCGACGCCGCCGTGGTTCCATGTTCAGCATCTGGATGCGGTGGTGAGCGCGGGCAAGCATGCCTACTGCGAGAAGCCGCTGGGAGTAGACGTGGCGCAGACCCAGCAGGCGCTGGAAATCGGCAAGCGGGCCGATGGGCGTCTGAGTCTGGACATCGGCTTCGAGGTGCGCAGCGCGCCGCCGATTGCCGAAGTGGTGCGGCGAATCCACGCAGGGGATATTGGGCGGGTGGCGGCGATTACGGCGCACTACTTCGCGCCCAACGCGGTGAGCCACAGTGGGAGCGGCTGGTCGACGGACGAGTTCCGCCTGCGGAACTGGCTGTGGGACCTCGCTCTCTCGGGGGACATCATCGTCGAGCAGAATATTCACGTGATCGATCTGTGCAACTGGGTGCTCGGGAGTCATCCGGCGCGGGCGACGGCGACGGGCGGGCGCAACGTGATTACGCACCCCGGCGATTGCTGGGATAACTACCAGGTGATCTACACCTATCCCAACGATGTCCACCTGAGCTTCTCGTCGACGCAGTGGGGCAACAGCGGGTGGTTCGACGTGACGGAGGAATTCTTCGGCACGACGGGCGTGGCCGAGGCGCCGTACTCCGGGCCGGTGCGCATTATCGGCGAGAAGGCGTGGAACTGGGGCGAGGGCGGGAGCCCAGCTCCGGGAGCGCCGGCTGCGCAGTTTGCAGCGAATGGGGCATTCAGCGACAATCTGGAGTTCGCCGATCGCGACAAGGACCGGGAGTTCATCGAGAGCATCACGTCGGGTAAGTTTCACAACCAGACGGAGGACGGTGTGCAGAGCGCGTTGAGCGCGATGCTGGGACGGATGGCGGGACGAACGGGCCAAACCGTGACCTGGGATGAGCTGATGCAGCACGGGGAGCAGTACACCATGAATATGGATATGGCGCAGTTTGGGTGAGGCGACAGGCCGAGCCGATAGCCTGTGGCTGGTCGGCTTCTGAACAAAAAAGGAAAAGGCCGCTTTGTGGCGGCCTTTATTGTTTCCATCTTAAATTTCAGGCTTTGCTTGTTGTGCTTCCGGATCAGCGACCGGAAGCACATCGCACGATTGCGGACCGGTTACCCGTCAGAAGGTAAATTTGCCGCCTAACTGGATCTGGCGGGGATCATGGGTGGAGGTGACCTGACCGAAGGTTGTGTCGCCGAGGCGCTGATCGACGGCGTCGAAGTTGGTGTGGTTGAACGCGTTGAAGAATTCGCCGCGGAGCTGCAGCTTAGCCCTGTCTCCCAGGTTGAAGTTCTTAATGGCCGAGAGATCCCAGAGCTCAATGCCCGGGCCTAAGAGAATGCCGTTGCTGGCGTTGCCGAAGTGACCAACGGCATTCGCGAAAGATCCAGTGCTAAACCACTGCTGCTGGGTCTTTGGCATGTGGATTGGCGCGACGACGTCCGGACGCGGAGCGATGTCGCTGGGATCGATGTTGATGCCGCCGGGGTAGGTTCCGGCGATGCAACCGGTGGTGGCGCCGGCGGGCGTCTGGCAGTCGAAGTTATCGGCCTGTTGCAGCGCCGAGAAAGACTGACCGGAAGCAAACTCGGTAATGCCGGAGAGTTCCCAGCCGCCGAGAGTATGGCCGACGAGGCCCTTCTGCCCTTCGAAAAAGGGAAGGTTATAGACATAGTTGGCTACGAATGTCTGTGGCTGGTTGAGCGAAGCAGGACCGTAATCGAGATGCGGGTTATAAGTATCGTAAGTTTCGGTGCCGCGATCGTTCGACTGGTCGGTGAGGACCTTTGCCCACGTGTAGGCGATGCCCACAGTGAGCGCGTTGGACATGTGGTGATTGAGCGAAACCTGCAGCGAGTGGTAGTTGCTGGAGTACTCCGGAATGCGGGAAGCGAACCAGGAATAACCGAGGTAAGGCACAACCGCCGTGACGTAGGCCGTTGGATTGGCAGCACGTGCGCCGAGGGTGGGTTGATTGAGATCGCGCTCTCCCAGAAGGTGGCGGCCAAGGGTACTTACATACGCGATTTCAGCCACGGTGTTGGGTGTCACTTGCTGCTGCACAGAGAGGTTGAAGTCCATGTAGGACTCGGTTGGCATGTTCGGAGTGCCGGTAGACACGATATGGTTCGGACCCAGCGAGACGCTGGAGGTGCCAGCCAGCGGATGATCAAATTGGGTGTTGTTGATGGTTGCAATCTGGACGAGCGGAGGATCCTGGAAGGCGTTCTGTTCCCAGATGCCGTTGAGGCTCCGATCATAGAAGATGCCGTAGCCGCCGTGAACAGCAGTTCGGTTGTTCGGCGAGTAGGCAAATCCAAACCGAGGTGCGAAATCGTCCTTGGGATCGGGATTGACGTGGGCTCCCCAGGGAGAGCAGTGGACGCTGGGAGCGACGGCTGCCGCCTGTGTGCAGGCGCTGCCGGTAGGGAAGATGAGACCGTTGACGTAGGTAGCCGGAATTTGTCCGCCGGCCGCAAAGTTGCCGGAGGACGGATCGATAGCCGGGGCGGCTGCCGCGTTGTAGAGTTGCGGATCGAAATTGTTAAGCGTATCGAGGACGTCGGCGGGCGATGGGAAGTAGCTATAGCGGAGGCCGAGATTCAGCGTGAGCCGACTGCTGACCCGCCAGTCGTCCTGGACATAGGCTTCGAAGTTGAAGTAATGAAGGTCAGGGACGATATCGCGGTTGGCCTGGGTGTAAGTTAAA
>JBAUZR010000194.1:0-4314 GCA_049585375.1 Acidobacteriaceae bacterium | reverse complement strand
TTATCGTCCAGGCCGAGATTATAAACCTGCATCCAGAAGTTCAGGTTCTGGTTGCGATGGAAGACCGCCGGCGCCATCGCGTTCGGCGTCACCCGCGGACGCACATACGTGTTGCCGATGATAAACGATCCAGCCCCGATCTCCTTCGTCGGCACCCGCTCCATCTTGTCCGCCAAAATCAGCGACGAGGTCGCCAGCCGGTCATCGTCGTAGCGCGGCACCGTGATCGCCTGCGCCCATATCCCCACGTGGTCCGGATTGTTGACGTCCTTAATCGCAATGTCGATCCGGTACCGCCCCGGCCGCAGCGGCAGCGCCTTCCAGTAGAGGGATACGTTGTTCATCGTTCGTGGCAGCAGCTCCGCCGGTTCCTCAACCTCCACCGGATCCTCGAAGCTCTGCACCACCCGGTCTGTGATCGTCGAAACCTGGCCGATGATGCTCACATCGCCGCGCGCCACCCCGTCCTTCGTGTTGAACGTGATGTCCCGGTTCCTGATCTGCAGCGTGATCGGCACCAGAACCGTGTCGTCGGTCACCTTCACAAAGTCCGTCCGCACCTCAAACGGGAAGAACGGCCCGTTCAGAACCTTGTGGCTCGACAGGAACGACGCCAGATCCATGTCCTTGAACTTGATTACCGGCGGCGCCATCAGCTTGGCGTACATCTCGATCCGGTCAAATTCCTTCGACTGGTTCGCCGACGAATCCGGCCCCGGTCCCAGATCTTCGAGTCCACCCTTGAAACGGTCCGCCTTCTTCGCCATGCCCATCTCTTCGTAGAGCGTCTGGCCGGCGTTCGGCACGTGCAGCAGCGCATCCTTCTCTGAGCGGTCGATCGTCATGTGGTAGTCGCCGCACATGCACGTGTCCACAAACTCGATGTCGATGTTCTCCCCGATCCCTTCCAGATACCGGTAGTGCCATACCTCGAACGGAAAAGTCGACGTCTCCCCGCCGCCCTCTTCCAGCGGACGCTCGTAGTTGCCCCCCGACGGGTGCGACTCGATACTGTCCGGCGGCCCAAAGGCGATATACATGTGCCCCCGGTCCGTCATCCACCCCGGCTTGCCTGCCGCGAAATGCTCGTTGGCATACGCAATGCGCCGGTAGTGCTCTTCCCGATACTCGTTTTCCGGGGAATCCGGGTTTGGATTTCGCCGCCGCCAGAACTGCTCGATGAACGCGTCCCGCTCCTCGTCGTTGCTCAGGCTCAGAAACGCCTTTTTCTCCTGGTCGGTAATGATCCAGCGGACGTCCTCATCCAGCCACTTCCGGTACGTCTTGCTGAGCTCCTGTTTCAGCTCCTTTTGCTGCTTGAACCGCTCCTTGTCCGAGAGCTTCCTGTGCAACGGATCCTGATTGTCCTGAGAGGTTTGCGCCTGACTGTCCTGCGCGCTTTGTGTCTCGTCCTGCGAGGCGTGAACCCGGGCGTGAGCTACCTGAATTCCGGCTCCGGCCAGCAATGCGATCAGAATCGTGGAAGGGAAGAAGAACCGGTTCCTGCGCATACGTCGACAGCGACTCCTTGGGGGGCGCCTTCAATACTAGTAGTCGTAACGTGCCTTTTCAAGCAATTCCTGCTCCGGCTACTCTCCTTTTGGACGTTCCCGCCCCCCTTCCGTGGGCAGTTTCCCGTTCCCAATTTGTTATCATGGCGTGGAAATCTCTCTCTGCAATTAACCGGCAGCCGCGGTAGCCGTCCAATTCCTGGAACTGCAATTCGTTCCGGCCCGGCGATCTCAGCCGCAGCACATGGAAATGTACTCATCCGGCCGGCGTTTCGGGGGAACCGCCGATTCTGCATTTGCGTAGTCCTTCGCGAAGGAACAACTGTCTTGAAAAAGTTCTTTATTATTGCCGCTGTCGTCCTGGTTCTCGCCGGTGTGGTCGGGCTCACGATCGTACGCGCGCAGTCGGGCTATACCAAAGTTCTCATCGGAACCGTTGCCCGCGAAAACCTCGTTTCCGTCGTCAACGCAACCGGACAAATCACGCCCAAAACGTATGTGAACGTGGGCGCGAACGCCATGGGCCGCGTCACCCATTTCTTTGTCGCCGAAGGCGACCACGTGAAGAAGGGTGAGATCGTCGCCACCATCGAGAACGTTCAGCAGGAGGCCAATGTCGCAGGCCAGCAGGCCGCCATCGCCGCTGCAGGCACCGACATCAACTCCTACATCGCCGCTGAAAAAACCGCTCAGGCCAACGTGGAGCACGCCCGAGCCGACCTGGAACAGAAGCAGCTTGACTATCAGCGCGCCCAGGCCCTCTACAAAGACCAGGTGATGTCCCAGCAGAATTACGACGCCGCCAAAGCCGCCTACGATCTCGACGTCGCCAGCCTCGCCCAGGCCCAGGCCGGCCTCGCCCAGGCTCGGGCCAATACCGCCTCAGCCCGCGGCCACCTCCGCACTCAGCAGGCCGACCTCAAGGTCCAGCAGGATCTCCTCAGCCGCACCATCGCCATCGCTCCCTTCGACGGCATCGTTACCAACGAGCCCGTCCGCCAGGGAGAGATGGTTGTGCAGGGCATTCAGAACACCGAGGGCTCCACCCTCATGACCATCGCCAACATGTCCGTCGTCACCGCCGAAGTCAAGGTGGATGAGACCGACATCGTCAACGTCAGGCTCGGCCAGCCGGCGGACGTCACCGTTGACGCCATCCCCGGCAAGGTCTTCAAAGGTCACGTTACCGAAGTCGGCGACCAGGCCCTGCTCCGCTCCACCGGCGTCGCCACCAGCCAGTCCACCAGTGGCGTTGAGGAAGCCAAGGACTTCAAGGTTGTCGTCACCCTCGACCACCCCACCGACGAGCTCCGCCCCGGCCTCTCTGCCACCGCAAAGATCACCACCGCCAGCAAGGATGACGTCGTGGCCATCCCCATCCAGGCCCTCGTCATGAGGGACCCCAAACAGCTTGAGGCATCCGAGCATGGCCAGACGGTCTCCGCCGCAACCACTACGAACAGCCAGCAGCCGGTTCAGCAGATCCAGGGCGTCTTCGTGGTCTCGAAGGTCAGGGGCAAGGACCGCGTTCACTTCGTCCCGGTCAGCACCGGCATCACCGGCGCCACCGACATCGAAGTCACCAGCGGCCTCAAGCCCGGCGACCGTATCGTCACCGGGACCTACAGGATCCTGCGTGACCTGAAGCCGAACGCCCTGGTCAAGCAGGACACCACTCTCTCCGCTCCCCAGCAGAACAATACGTCATCTACATAGCAGGCGAGCCGGGACAAAGTCCCCGCCCCACTCGTACCATCAGCAGGTCCTGGAGGAGCCTTCATGGCGCCAGAAACAACCACCGAAACGGAACTCGGCACCCCATCCAGCCCCTCTCCGAACGACATCATCGTCGTCGAGGACCTCTGGAAAACTTACGACATGGGTTCCGAGCAGCAGGTCCAGGCCCTCCAGGGCATCTCCCTGCGCATCCGCCGCAATGAATACGTCGCCATCATGGGGCCCTCCGGCTCCGGCAAATCCACGCTGATGAACCTCATCGGCTGCCTCGATACCCCCTCCAGCGGTAAATACTGGCTCAACGGCCACCTCGTCAGCGAACTCAATGACGACGAGCTGGCGCGCATTCGTAACAAGGAAATTGGCTTCGTCTTCCAGACCTTTAACCTGCTCGCCCGCGCCACAGCGCTCCACAACGTCGAACTGCCCCTCATCTACAACGGGACCCCCGCCGACGAGCGTCTGGAGCGCGCAAAGGCCGCGCTCACCGCCGTTAACCTCGAAGCCCGCATGAACCACAAGCCCAACGAGCTCTCCGGCGGACAGCGCCAGCGCGTCGCCATCGCCCGCGCCCTCGTCAACAATCCCTCCATCATCCTCGCCGACGAGCCCACCGGAAACCTCGATTCCAAAACCGGCGTCGAGATTATGTCTCTCTTTGACGACCTCCACCGCCGCGGCAACACCATCGTCCTCGTCACCCACGAGCCCGATATCGCTGAGTACGCCCACCGCGTCGTCCACATCCGCGACGGCACAATCTTCTCCGACCAGCCGTCCTCGCGAGCCGCCAATCCCCTGGCCCCGCACGCATCCCGCGACACGACCGTTCCATCGGTCTGATTCGGCTGCGTCACCCAGGACCCTTCAGAAAAAAGGCAGGCCTCCCGAGGCCTGCCTTTTACCCTCCTCGCCATGCAGATGGGCTCAGTGCGGCTTCTCGTCCGGATGCGGAGCCGGATGATTCTCCGGCCGCGCCTGAGGATGAGGAGCGGGACGGCTCTCCGGCCGTGCTTCCGAGTGAGGAGCAGGACGGCTCTCCGGTCGCGCCTCCGTATGAGGAGCA
>JBAUZR010000193.1:0-7804 GCA_049585375.1 Acidobacteriaceae bacterium | reverse complement strand
AACCGGCGCGGGCTTCTGGCCGTGGCCGTGGCCGACGACGCGACGCACGTCGTAGTCGGCCACATGGGTAAAGCGGTTCATCTCTTTTCCCGCAGCCTCGCGCATCTTACGCACCCTGGCCACAAGGTCCGGCGTGCGCTCCATATATTGGTCCTCGTTCAACATGGCTACCGCTCCTCCTCATCCCCGAACTGGGCGAGGATTTCGCTGGACAGCTCGCTCTGCCCAGTATGTATCTCTTGATCGAGGTGCCTGAGCTTGCGGCCTGTGTCGCGCAGGAAGAACTTGCGCTCGATCCAGATGGTGAGGCCGAGGATGTTGGCGAAGAGCAGCGCGCAGTAGAGCGCGATGCTCTTGAGGTAGCTGTGCAGGATGAGGTCGCGCCACGGCACAAGGAAGTGCAGCTCGTGCATCGACCAGAAGCCGAGCGCGAGAAAGATCAGTGTGGCGACGAATGCAGCGTTGGCGATCATGGGTGTCCTTTCAGCCGCGATGAACGAACGGCATGGTCAGAAGAAAAGCGGAGAGACTTACGCCTCTCCGCAAAAGTGCGACGGATGGCGTTAGCCATCCTCGCCGAAATCGACTAGCGCATCCGGCCTGTCCAGTCTGGCGATCCGGGTCGCGTGGACGGCATAAGTGCCGTGCTTCATCGGGAAGCGTTCGCCGGCGACAACTACGGATCGTTCCTGCTGCTGCTCGCGGAACTCGCCTTCGATTTCGAGGTAGTCGCCACGCCTCATGCCGCGAACCATTCCGCAGAAGAACGGGCCAGGGCAAACGATACGATGCCAGTCGGTGCGCGGATTCCACTGATTGGCCCCAAGATCCCAGACGCCTGAGGCGGTTGCCAGCAGCAGGACTGCGAACGAGTCATCCTTGATATGGTCGGATGACGGAGCTTCGGCATCTTTGCCGAGGAACCCGCGTAGCTTGACGGTGTTCTCAAAGAGTTGCATAAGTCACCTCCCGAGGGAGGACAACGCGGCCTAAGCCGCGTCGCCCTCCGTGATCGGCTCGGCGTCGAGGTTCTCCCCACGCGAGCTCTCGGGCTGCGCCAGCTTGTGAACGATGCTGGCGCGTACTTCCCAGCCACGGCGCTTGACCGTGGTCTTCTTCTTGCCGTCGCCGATCTCGGCGTCGTACTCGCTGCTGCGCAGCTCGCCTTCGACTTCCACGTAGTCGCCCTTCTTCAGGTTCCTCGCGTACTCGGCGGGCTTGGCGAAGGCCACGATGCGGTGCCACTCGGTGTGATTCACCCACTGCTGTGTCTGCTTGTCCTTGTAGCCGGACTTGGTGGCGAGCGACAGAACCGTAAAGGTCTTCTGCTGCCTTGTTGCGATGTTCTCGGCGTCCTTGCCAAGGAAGCCCTTCAGCGTGATTTTGTTTTCGTAGAGTGCCATGTCATTTCTCCTGTGTGTATTTGCCCGAATTGCCCTCGGGACACTCTTGCGCGCAGCGACGCGAGTGTGCCCCGCTCCCAAGGCCGAAGGCGTGCTTTCTGCGGAGGCTCCGAAGAAAAATCTCGCCCGCAGTCTGGGCCGCAGCCGCGCGGATGTTGCGCGGGAGATTTTTGTTTGGAAACCCAGACCCGGAGGGCGTTCGCCACGGCGAACGAAGCAGAACGCCGAGTGCCGCCGGGCGCGGGATAAGCACCGAAGCGAGTGACCGAGGGAAAGCAGGGGAAATGCGGGAGAATTGGAGCTCTATGGAAACACTTGTCTGGAGGGCGCCTATATAAGGATGCCGGTGCAATCGTGCGACAGAGACCCGTCGCTTGATCGCTTGCCCTGTTTCCTGCTGCAAAAGCAGAAAGTGGGTGGACCACGGCTCTCGAAAGCTCGCATCGTCTCTGCCACGCCGTGAGAGGAACCTGTATTGAGGCGACGGCGTTGAAGGCCAGTTGCACACCCTCCGCGTCGGGCCGGCGAGGGCCAGAATGAGGTCATCTCCGCGCAGTATTTGAGAAGTACGCTTTGGCATCGCCCGCATTTGTGCCCGCCCGCTCATGAGGGCCTCCGCGAGACGATCGCGTGGACCGTCGCGATGCGTTGTCCGATCCAGCGCATGACCGGGACAGCCATTGAGTTGCCCAGAGCACGGTAGCGAGGGCCATCGGCTGCCAACTTGCCGCGATACTCGACCAGCGTGTAATCGTCAGGGAAACCCTGCAGGCGTTCACATTCGCGGGGAGTCAATCGCCGGACGGCCATTCCGTGCATGACGGCTGTCGTCGTGCTGTTCTCTACGCCGCCTGGGGCGCGGGAACACAGGCTGGAGCTTGTCTCTGTAAAGCTGGCTGTGCTGGCTGTCCCATCGGCTCCATGAAGTCTGATCGCCACGGCAAGCTGCCCGCCTCCATTGGCATGGCTACTCTCATGTCCCATGCCGCGCAACGTGGGCGCGACCTCGCTCACGTCGGCTCCGTAGTCTTTGGCAGAAAAAGCAACATAGCTGTTGCTGCTGCCGCCAGAGGCCGCGCACAGACTCGCAATATCCGATGGCTCAGGGACCGCGCCGTTCTCTCTGCCACGCAGGTTGAATGCGACCGCCTGTGTGCCGCCACTCTCCAGAGTGTGTGCGATGCCATCCGAGAAACCGCTGCCGTTGCTTCGAGTGTGCGCAGTGATGATCGCAATGGGGACCATCGGCACGCCGCGCCCGGTGCCGTCCTCGCTGGCGTCGAAGCCATCGGCAGAAAGCGAATGCGCGATCAGGCCGCCGTCGAGATCGAAGTCTGTTCCAGGGCCGCCACCGCCATGAGTGCGCGCGCTAAGGGTGGGGGCAAGGTCTTTCCACGCTTCTCGGCGCGGCGGAGGATACCCCGACAGGCTCGACCGCTCAAGTAGTACCGCAGCGGCAGCTCGCCAGTCTCCAGAATGTCCGACAACAAAGACGCGGCGCCGTCGCTGGGGTACTCCGTAATACTGAGCGTCCAGAATTCGGTAGGCGATCCCATACCCGAGTTCGACCAGCATCCCGAGGAAGGCTCCAAACGTCCGTCCGTCGTCGATCGACAGGACGCCGGGGACGTTCTCCCACACCAGCCATAGGGGGCGGAGTCTGCCAGCAAGTCGAGCAAACTCGATGGTGAGGTTGCCACGCGGGTCATCCAGTCCGGCTCGTTTACCGGCGACGGAGAAAGACTGGCAAGGTGTTCCTCCGGCCAGAAGGTCGATTGCTCCCACATCGTTTGCTCCTATGCGCGTGAAGTCGCCGGCGTTCACAATCACGCCATCGGCAGGCAGATCAACGATGTTGCGAATGGCTGCGGCACGGCGCTTCGCATCTTTCTGGTCCGGGGCGCTGTGCGGACTCGGCATGTAAATAGGCCGCGATGCGCGATAGCGCGAGCGCAGCAGCCAGCAGCAGAAGGGGTCGATCTCGGCGAACATGGCGGGCTGCCAGCCGAGAGGTTGCCATGCAACCGAGACGGCTTCGATGCCCGAACACACGGAGAGATACCTCACGCCGCACTCCGTGGACGTGGCCCGCGCTTCCCGGCGCAAAGCACATTGAGAGCGCCGAGGATATGCGCCATTGAGGTGTTGCGGCCATAGAGCACCATGTCCGCGTAGCGGACGGGGGCAAGATCACCGGCGCGATCCACCAGCAGCAGAGGGACATGCAAATCCGTTTCGAGCAGGCGGTGAATCAGCCTGCCGGCGAGGTCGCCCTGTCTTGCGTGGATCAGGATGCCGCAGACAAGCTGGCTCGCCATCATGACGGCAGCGGCGCTGCGGCTATCGTCGACGGCAGTCACGTCGTAGGGTTGCAGGCGTAACGCGAAAGCCGTAGTGGAGAGCAACTCACGATCAGCGCAGTAAAGCAGGATGGGCGTCTTCGGTCGCATGGAGGTCAGCTCCCGAATGCCTGGTCTTCGTGGACGTAGCTGATGACGAGACCGAGCGGATTGGTGAGCAGCATGGCGTTGGGCACTTCGCTGCGGAAGCTATAGATGACATTCGCGGTCCAGCGTTCGCGCCGCTGCTCGGTTCCGTCTCCGGGCGAGCGGAAAACTTTCTGGAACTCGATCTGGGCGCGGTAGGGCGACTGGCGCATGTCTTCCAATACGACCGCGTCGATCTCCACGTCCAGGTTGGGCGCGCTGGGGTCGAGCAGGAAGGTCTGCAATGTCTTCTGCTGATTGACCTGCTGAAGCGTGGCCGACTGCAACGCAGGGGAAAAGAAATCAAGCGACTGGGAGAAGTCGCGTTCGAGCGTAGCGTGGTTGCGTCCGTAGTAGAGCTCGGCCCATTGCGCGAGGTAGTATTTGCTGACGCGGTCGAGGGGGATTTTGGCGAAGTCGTCATAGTTCATCACCTGGCCGCGGCCGATGTCAGAGACCGCGATGACGAGCGGCTTCAGGCGCGAGGCGGCCGTCTCGGCGCGATAGAGAAGCGCAAGCAATGCGAGCGCGACCACTGACAGCACGAGCAGAGCAACCTTGAGATAGGTATTGGTGACGACCGGCTCTGCGTACAGTTCCAGGAACTTGTGTCCGGCCTCGGTGGTGGCGAGTGTGGTCTGTTTGGCCATGATTAGCTCCCCAATGGGTTTACCCAGGTGCCGGTGCGTCCGCTGAGGATGGAACTGGTCAGCTCCGGTATCTTGACCAGGCCATAGATGCACACCATCAGGGTGATGAACAAAGCGGGCAGCACGGTGAGGGCATTCGATATGCTGATGTTGCCGATGGCCTGGAACATCCCCGTGAGCACCTTCGAGAAGACGAAGATGAAGGCTGCGGCCACGACCTGATAGAACGAAAAGCCAATGAACGCCTTGAGCCAGCCCCAGAAGAGCCAGTCCATCTTGGGCACGATGAACCAGGGGATGAAGATCGGACCGACCAGAACGCAGACAGCGGAGGCGACATAGCCGTAGGCGATGACAGCGAAGGCCACGGCCTCCATTGCAGCAAGGATGACAGCGATCAATAGATACGTAAGGTCATTAAGGATGTCGAAACTCCCAGGCGGCGTGCCGAGCTGCTGCTCTTCCTGGGTAATGGAGTCGGCGACCTGCTGGGTTTGATCGGACTCGATCTGGGTCGAGAGGTTCAAGCCCTCTTTGGTGATGAGGTCGCTGAAGCTGTACGACGTGCCGGGGATCGGCGTCGAGTAGTACGTCAGCATCCCCAGGCCGAAGGCGATCATCAGGACCAGGTCGGCGAACTTGGCAAAGTGAAAGCCGCCGCCGTGTCCTTGCGATGCGGACAGGGCGGCTTTCACACCAAACCAGACGATAAGGATCACGGCCAGGCCGCGGAAGATGTCGAGACCCGTTGCCTGTAACGTCGCGCTGTGCGCGGAGAGCAACTGCGTGATGGCCTGGCCGAGAAAGGTAAAAGGGTTCTGTGGCATGATTCCTCACTGTCCGGTGGTCGAGAGGGAGATGGCGTGGATGGAATCGCTCACGCCGCCATTGACGTTCTGCATTGTGTTGGAGAAGTTCTGCTGGAAATAAATGGCATTGTTGAGGGCGCGGTTCTGAGCGTCAATATGCTGCTTCTCAGCGATTAACTGCTGCTGGACCTCGGCCATGAGCAACTGGTTGGTGTCCTGCTGCGAATGAATCTGAAGCAGGGTTGCGGAGTTGATCTTCCCGAGCAGGGCCGCTTCGGTCTGCTGCGACGGATCGGTCGAGAAGGTGTCCGATTCGAGGTTGGCGAGTTGTGTGGCGAAGGATTGCGAATCGGAGCGGATGGTGCCGAGCGTCGCCAATGTGTTGGTGGTAGCGGTCTGCGCCAATTCCGAGGTCGCATACTGGTTGGCGACGGTGGCCTGGGTCCGTGCATCCAGCGAGGAGTAAGCGCCAGATGGATAGCTCTGTGCCTGCACATAGGCGCTGTTGTAACCCTGCTGGGCATTGACGAGCGCTCCGTAATTGAGCGCATTCACCAGCGCCGAGGTGTTGCCGTATGTGTCAGCGGGCGCCTGCAGGTTGGTCCACTGCGACCAGTCGGCGCGATAGCGCGCCCCAAGGTTCTGCGGCAATTGCGACATCTGGTAGGCGAGGTTGTACATAGTGACTACCTGGTTGCGGGTGGCGACGGCGGTCGTGTAAAGCTGCGAACCCTGCTCAATCTGCTGGATAGCGTGGGCGGATTGCGTCGGGTCGAAGACAATGCCGGAGCCAAACTGCGCGTGCGCCGCGGGCGCGAGCGCGGCCAGCAGGCCCAAAAGGGATGCGAGAATCTTTGCTGCTTTCATCGTGAAGCCTCCGGGAAGTTAGGAGTGGGTGAATACCGAGCAGGACGGAGAATGCACCTCAGCGCGTTCAGGAGCCCTGTACCGATAAGGCGATGGCTTCGGCGGCGGTGGAACATCGCAGCCGACCATCAGAAGACAGGCGATAACGCAGAAGACGACCGCGCGCATTACATCACCCCCGGCATGTCGTGGTTCTCGTATGCAGGCAGGAGCATGTCCTGCGTGATGTACACCTTGATCCGGTGACCCTCGCGGATGGTGATGGTGGACGGAATGTTGATGAAGCGGTCGAGCACATTGGCGCTCGACTGCGAGAGGCTGGATGCGATGCCAGATTTGTACGCCTCAGTACCCGACTCGTCGTAGCCTTGGTTCAGGTTCGTCGCCTCGGCTGCGCCGGCGATCACACCCAGAGCAATCGACGCGCCGAAGATCTCGATGTAGTGGTTGTTGACTTTGTCCTTGAGGCCGGTGGCTCCGGCCTGATCGAGACCGTGGAACTGATCGAGATCGACGGAGTAGCCATCCGGCATGATTAGCCGATGGAAGGTGACGGCCAGGCGCTTCTGGCCGAGGCCGGCGACCTTCTGTACATCGCCAAGGATGAACGTCCCCGCTGGAATCAATACGTGCTGGCGGTCTTGGCTGTAGACGGGGTTGGTGACCATCACTTTCACCGGCCCGGCGAACTCACCGTTCAGACGGTTGACTAGCACGGTGTCGATGGTTGTTCCCTCAAAGACCACATAAGGCTGGCCATGCGCGCGGTTGACATTCACTTCGGGCGCGCGTTTGGTAGTGGCGGGTGTGGCCTGCGCAGCGGAAGGCTGCGGCAAGCTGGGGGAGCGCGCCGGGGCTGTCACATCTGCGGGGGTCTGGTCGGCTGTTGGATGCGGGGCGTTTTCCGGTGCAACCAAGTTGGACGCGAAGCGGGCCTTGAACTCCAATACTTTTTCAGCATCTGCGACGGGATCGCTGGGCGGATCCACGGGCTGCGCCTGAACGGGCGGCAACTGCGTGGCAGGAGCCGCGCCGGGCGCATTCGCCGCACCAGACGGCAACGACGATGGGTTCTGTCGCTGCGCCATCGCCTGTTGCTGCTGTTGCATCTGGCGCTGGTCCGCGCTCAGGGCCTGCTCCAACTGTTGAATCTTCCCCTGATTCAGGTCGGAGGAGACTGCCAGCGGAGTGGGCGCCGTATCCTTCGTTGCGGGCCTGGGATGGTTCTTCGAGAACATCACCGCCAGCAGGATCAGGACCGCAAGCCCGGCCACAACATACCCCTGTGCCTGCCGGGGCACCACGCCTTCGGGCACGATGCGCTTGTCGCGGACCGCAGGCACATTTTCGGAAGGTGCAGGTTCAGATTCCCGAGCGGCATTGGTCTGATTATCGTTTGTCATCCGCATCTCCCTACTGCGCTTTCCGCTCAAAATCGAGCTTCCGCTTGCCGATCTGGAGGTAGCCTTTATCGACCACGGTGGGCAGGATGTAGGTGCCGTCCTCGAACTGGAAAGTGATGAGGTCGGGCTTCTTGTCCTTCAGTTCGTAGACCGAGAACTTCTCCGCAGCCGTGGTCTTGATGTAGG
>JBAUZR010000192.1:0-4253 GCA_049585375.1 Acidobacteriaceae bacterium | reverse complement strand
TCCCCAGGCTGTGCCAGCCCGCCGTTCGCGGATCGGCCAGCAGCAGCCTCTGCGGATAGGCCGCCAGGTTTGTCACTCCTGCCGGCGGCACAGCGCGATACCACGGATAAACGGCGTACGCGCCGGTCAGCACCGCCGCCCATCCCAGCGCCACCATCGCGATCAGGTACACCCTCTCCCGCCGCCGCGCACCCGGCGACAGCTCTGCACTGCCTGTGCTGAGAAAACGGTGCATCAGCACCAGCACCCCGAAGCAGGCCATCAGAAAAAACCCGCCAAAGAGCATGCCATGCACCATCGTGATCAGATCGCGGACGGTGATCTGCATAGGGCGCTCCTTGCCGGTATGCGGGGACTCGATCACGGCATCATACCCGCTCGCACCCCTGCAAGTCTCGGGCATCGTGTCACTTAAATGTTAAGAATCGATGACGAGATTCAGCCTGCCGCGCCCGGCTCCGGCTCCGCCGCCGGTTCCTCCGCCACTTCTGAAGGTTCACCCCGCCGCAGCCACAGCATTCCGCCCGCCAGCACCGCCACAAACGCCAGCGCCTGACCGAAGGTCAACGTCCCGCCCAGCAGCCGCTCGCCCGCCGTGTCCCCGCGCAGAAATTCCAGAAAGAACCGCCCCACTCCATATAAGAACAGCCAGGTCCCGGCCACTTCGCCCGCCCGCGGCCGCCGCCGGATCATCGCCGCCAGCAGCCCAAACAGCACCAGCGACAACACCGCGTCATACATCTGCACCGGATGCAGCTTCACCCGCAGCGGCGTTCGATACCACAGATACGCCTCCAAATTGCGGTAGATCACACCCCACGGCAGCCCGGTTCGCGTGCCGAAAGCCGCTCCTCCGCAAAATGCCCCAATTCGATTGATCGCAAACCCCAGCGCCGCCGCCGGAGCCAGAGCGTCCGCGGTGCGCCGTAGCGGTAATCCCTCCGCCACCGCATACAGCAGCGCGCCCAACGCGCCAATCGCTACGCCGCCCAGCGGAATCCACACCCCCGGCATATTCGCCAGCCCCAGCATCCAGAACGGGTGCGCCCGAAACGTGTGTAGGTGCGCCAGGACCAGCAGCAGCCGCGCCCCAAACAGCGTCGCCAGAATCGCGATCAGCCCCAGGTTCCAGATCTTTTCCGTGCGCAGCTCCAGCCGTCCGGCCATTTGCACGCTCACCGCCAGCGCGCACAGCAGCGCCGCCGCCGTGAACACGCCGTACGTCGGAATCGCAAAATGTCCGAAATGGAAGAGGACTGGAAACACGCGTCGTGCTGTGAGAAGGGAAGAGGTCTCTGACGCAGCCGTTTGCCGGCGTTCAGAATTAGAAAACCGACCCGCTGGGCCGTGGGGCGATGCGCTGGTGAACCCGTCCTAAGACGGTGGGAACTCTCCGCGGTTCTTTAGGCATTCCGGACTGGCGGACACTGCACACCGAACCGATTTGTCGAGTCGAGCTCCCTGTTCAATGAATGTAGGTTCATCCAGCGTTGACCGCCCTCACCTGCTTTGCAGGCCGGTCTCATGACTGGATGCTAACGATACTTCCACCCTCTTGGCAAGCCGCTCCGCGTAACCCTTTCGTCTCACTCGACCCAAATGGAATCAGGCAACCAAATCCGAAACCGATTCCCAATCCGCTCCTCATTTGCCCATTGACGCGCCCCGCCCCCGAGACTAAACTCCGCCCCTCTCCTGACCCCGCTACACTATCCCTTCCATGCTCCGCACCATCCAGGCCACGCGCTACGTCCTGCCTCTGCGGGAAGGCGGCTCGCTGCCCGCCATCGTCGAAGCCGACGACCTCGGCCTCTACGTCGTCAAATTTCGCGGAGCCGGCCAGGGCATCCTCGCCCTCATCGCTGAGCTCATCGCCGGCGAAATCGGCCGCGCCCTCGGCCTCCGTGTCCCCGAGCTCGTCTTCGCCAACATCGATCCCGCTCTCTCCCGCAACGAGCCCGACTACGAGATCCGCCACTTGCTCAAAGCCAGTGCCGGCCTCAACCTCGCCCTCGACTATCTCCCCGGCTCCACCATGTTCGACCCCGCTGCCCGCGACACCGCTCCCGCCGACGAAGCCTCGCTCCTCGTCTGGTTCGACGCCTTCGTCCTCAACCCCGACCGCACCCCGCGCAACGCCAACCTGCTCGTCTGGCACCGCAAGCTCTACCCCATCGACCACGGGGCCGCGCTCTTCTTCCACCACAACTGGCCCACGAGCCCGGATACGCTACAGGAAAAGATTGCCTCGCCCTTCCCCGAAATCGCCCAGCACATCCTTCTTCCCTGGGCCACCGACATCAAATCCGCCGCCGCGCTCGCCCACCAGCGCATCACGCCCGAGATCCTCGCGGCCATCGTCAATCTCGTCCCTGACGAATGGCTCGCCGCCATCCCCGGCGCACCCGACGCCGCCGAACGACGCGCCGCCTACATCGACTTCCTCACCCGCCGCCTCGCCGCCTCATCCACCTTCGAACAGGAGGCGCTCCGTGCCCGCCTCGTTTGACTACGCCGTCCTCCGCGTCGTCCCCCGCGTCGAGCGCGAGGAGTTCATCAACGCCGCCGTCGTCGTCCTCTGCCTCGAAAAGCGCTACCTCGACGCCCGCGTAGCCCTCAACCCCGAACGCCTCCGCGCCCTCTGGCCCGATGCGGACGTGGACCTCATCCGCCAGCACCTCGACGCCATCCCCCGCATCTGCTCCGGCGACCCATCCGCCGGTCCCATCGCTCGCCTCTCCCAGCGCGAGCGCTTCCACTGGCTCACCTCGCCTCGCAGCACCATCCTCCAGCCCGGCCCCGTCCACACCGGCGTCTGCGACGAAACCGGCAACCTCCTCGACCGCCTCGAAAAGCAGTTCCTGTCATAGAAACCAAAATGTCATTCCGAGCAAAGCGCCGGGAAGAATCCACCCAGCGGTGCAAGATGCCTCCCGGCGCGCAGCTGAGGAACCCCCGTAGCGAAACCAGCAGCATGGGTCACCGAAAATCTGGGCGCGGAGGGGTCGGTCGCAAAGCGGCCGACAATGATCTGGAGCGGTGAAGAACCAACTGCCGCCCCTGCTACAGTTCCCCACGCAAAAGGAATCGGTCGCAAAGCGCCTTCTCAAAAACCTACTTCACGCCCTTGCTCGGATCCCACGCCCCCTCCAGCTTCCGCACGTAGAGAATCTGACCGATGTGGTACGCGTTGTGCGCCCCGACGTGCTCGATCAGCGACGCGTTCTTTTCCAGCGTCGCCTCGTCTGCGTTCTGCACCGCGCTCTCCCAGTCCGTCATCACCTGGTCCAGCTTCTTCTGCAGATCCGCCCACTGCGCCGCGTTAAAGTCGGTGAACGTCTCGTTGTTGTTCCCGTCATACGGCCCCGGCTTCTCGCCCTTGAACCCCTCCAGCGCCCGGTTGTCCCAGTACCAGATGTGATACGCCAGCTGCCCCACCGAATGCCCGCCCCCCGGCGGGGTCCATTTCGCCTGCTCCGCCGTCAGATTTGCGACGGCCACGTTCGCCGGAACAAACCAGTCTTCCTTATCGTGGGTCGTGTGCAGTTGTTCCAGCAGCACGCCGCGCAGCGTCGTCGGCGGCTGCTGTTTCGTTTGCCCAGTCGCGCTCAACGACAGCGCCAGCAGCGGGAGCACAAAGTACGCCACTCTCTTCATCGGTTCGATCCCTCGCTCGGATTCAGAATGCCGCCGAGCATACCACCACCCACGCATCCCGGCCCATGACCACTGCCGCCCCTGTCCCCGGCTCCAGCGCATTGCAAATTTGAGCCCGGCGTCGCAATGACCAACGCAGCCGCAATGACCAACGCAGCATAGTTAGCGTCATTGTGGCGTAATTCAGCTCCTGTATCAGGACACGACTTTAGTCGTACCGAAAAAGATGTAGCGCGAAGCGCCTGCCTTGCTGCCGCAGGCTGTCGCGCAGGCGGAACGCCGCAGCGACCCGCCATGACTTTGGTACCGAAACCCAATCCGATGACGCACTTTTCCCGCTTTTGTGGAAATCCTGTCAAGCCCCCTCCAGCCCTGACGAAAGTAACAATCGCTGATACAAAACCACTTATCCGCCAAAATTCCCCCGAAAACCTGGCAGTAAACCCACTCAAACTTGCTATCCTGAACTTATAGAGTAAAAAAAGAAAAAGCCCGCCACGCGCGGGCTTTTTCCATTGACCCCGCTCCAAATCTGCAAGCACTGGAGACTGGCAACTGACAACTGAGGACTGAGGACTGAGGACTGGGGACTGGCG
>JBAUZR010000191.1:0-11756 GCA_049585375.1 Acidobacteriaceae bacterium | reverse complement strand
TGCGGGTGCGCGTCCGCTGCACGCGCTCGTGGAGCGATCCCGGCGTTCACGGCATCCGCGTATCGGTCGGGGACAACGGCAGCGGTATTCCCCTCGAAGTCCAGCGGCGTCTCGGAGAGCCGTTCTTCACCACCAAAGGTCAGCGCGGCACCGGCCTTGGCCTCTGGGTCACCCGGTCGATCGTCGAGCGGTATGGCGGAGATATTCAGCTGCGCTCTTCGGTGGACGCCCGGCGGCACGGCACCGTCTTCAGCATCTTTCTGCCCACCAATCTCCGCCCGCAGATGGTGGAACCGGTAACCCCGCACCCGGACGAACCCACTGGGCACGCGGGCGCGCAGACGGCTTCCGAAGCCCTCTCCGTGCGGCCGCCCGCCGCGCACGGACTGCGCCGCGTGAACGGCGGGGACTGAGCGAGTCCGGGCTACCGGCTACCGGCTGGCCCTCAGCTGTACCGCAGCCAGCGCAGCATCTCCGGCAGAGTGGCCCGTTTCCCGTACATCAGGACGCCCACCCGGTAGATTCGCGCCGCCAGCCAGACCATCCCCCAGACTGACCCGAACAGCAGCACAATCGACAGCGCCACCTGCCAGGCGGGCGGCATCTGCGAGCAGATGCGCATGTACATAATGATTGGCGTGAAGGGCGGCAGCAGCGACAGAACCACCGAGGTCGGCGAGTTAGGATTCCCCAGCACATAGGGAAGCATCACCACGCTCACCACCAGGGGCGAAATCAGAATGAAGCTGAATTGCTGGACCTCCTGCTCGCCGCTCACGCTCGATCCCAGGGCCGCCGCCAGCCCGCTGTACAGGAAAAACCCTCCCAGAAAGTAAATTGCGAAGTACGCCAGTTCCGCCTCCGTGATGCCCAGCGAGCCGAGCCCGTGGATGCCCTGGCTGGCCGCCATCGCCGAGCCGGCATAGAAGGCCAGCAGGGCTCCCCAGATGGCCATCTGCGTCAGTCCCGTCGCTCCCACACCCAGGAGCTTGCCCATCATCAGAGAGTCCGACGATGTGGTGGACAGCAGCACTTCAAAGACCCGCGACGTTTTCTCCTCCACCACCGATCGCGCAATGTTGATCCCGTAAATCAGCACCGAGCCATACAGCACCAGGATCAAAACGTAGGCACCGACAAAGCTTCGTTCGGAATCGGAATGGACGATGGCGCCGTTCTTCATCTGCATGGTCTTCAGAGTGACCGGCTGCATCAGGTCGTTGAGCTGCCCCGGTTGCATCCCCCGCGCCAGCAGTTGCTGCCGGATCAGCGCCGAGCGGACCGCCGACTCCATCTGGGCCTTGGCCACGATATTGATGGAGCTTCCTGAAACCCAGGTCGCCTCCGGGTGCGATTCGCCGGGAACCTCCTCCAGCATGAGATATCCGGGAATCTGGTGCGACGCCACCTCCTGGTCCGCCGTCTGCCGATCGGCGTCGGTCGCAGGAGCGAACACCTGAATCACGCCGGGAGGGAACTGGCCCTCCTCGAGCGCCATTTTGACCTGGGCCGCCAAACCCGGCTGCCCGGAAACAATCGCCAGGCTTTGCACGCCTTCCAGTTTGTGGCCGCTCATGCCGCCCAGCCAGGCCAGCGCCCCCATGCCGATCGGCACCAGCAGCGTTGTGATCCGGAACACCTTGCTCCGCACCCTCTCCAGATATTCGCGCTTCGCAATCAGCAGCGTCTGTTTAAGCATCGGAGCGTCCCCCCACCGTCTCGATAAAGATTTCTTCCAGCGACGGTTCCACCAGCTCGAACTTCGTGATCACCGCCGCGGCCGCCGCTGCGCGCAGCAGATCCTGCGCATCCGCATGAGGCTTCAGCCGAATCTCCGCATGTCCCGCATAGTTCTTGTAGTCGGCAATGGCCGGATGCCGCAGGAAACCGTCATCGCCCTCGAAGTGGACGATCACCCGGTTGCGTTCGTAGCGCGATTTCACTTCGCGCATTCCGCCCGACAGCACCGCCTCGCCATGATTGATCAGGCAGATGGAATCGCACAGCTTCTCCACCTGATCCATGCGATGGGTCGAGAACAGCACCGCATTCCCCTGCTTCTTCAGCTCCAGCAGGGTGTCCTGCAGCAGCACGGCGTTCACCGGGTCCAGCCCCGAGAACGGCTCGTCCATGATGATCAGCTCGGGGTCGTGCAGCAGGGTGGAGATGAACTGGATCTTCTGCTGCATGCCCTTCGACAGCTCCTCGGTC
Organism: Acidobacteriaceae bacterium; assembly: GCA_049585375.1. Lineage (GTDB taxonomy): Bacteria > Acidobacteriota > Terriglobia > Terriglobales > Acidobacteriaceae > Palsa-343. The sequence continues at coordinate 9,545 of JBAUZR010000191.1, read as the reverse complement.
CTTTTGTTGATCGAGTCCGCGATTTGCAGGCGTTCGCACCACGATTTGGCCCGCCTCGCCGCCTCCAGGGCTCCCAGTCCGCGCAGCTCCCCCAGAAAGACCAGCTGATCGATGATCTTCATCTTCTTGTAGAGCCCGCGTTCCTCGGGAAGGTATCCCACCCGCTGCAGGGCCTCTCCGGAGAACGGCTTGCCAAACAGACGAACCTCGCCCTCATCGGGCATCGTGATGCCGATCATCATGCGGATGGTCGACGTCTTGCCGGCGCCGTTCGGCCCCAGCAGCCCAAACATGCTTCCCGCCTCGATGCGCAGGGAAAGACCGCGCACTGCCGCCTTCGCCTCATACGATTTCGTTACTTGATTCAGCTCAACCAGGGCTTCCATGCTGCCGTTTTTCTCCGGACTGAAGAAGGACCTGGCCAGCATACCAGCACCACGGCACGGCCCCGGCGACGCTCTGCCAGCCCTGCGTTTCTCTATGTAGTCCGTTGCCTCTGCGCGGCTGCGCACTTCTGCCGGTGCATGCCCCACCTTTCCGCTATCCTGAACAGGTTGTCGTCGTTCAGGAGAGTCACACGCCTTGGAAAACGGGAAAAGTTCGCACTCCGGCCGCATTCTGGTCACCGGCGCCGCCGGCTTCCTTGGATCGCATTTGTGTGACGCTCTCGTCGCCGCCGGCAACACCGTCATCGGCGTGGACAATCTCTGCACCGGCCGCCTGGCCAATCTCGAGCAGCTCAGCCGTGAACCCCGCTTCGAACTGATCGAACACGATATCTGCACTCCCTTCGATTTCGGCCCCGTCACCTTTGTGCTCAATTTTGCCTCCCCGGCCAGCCCTGTCGATTACCTCCGGCTGGGCATCGAAACCCTGCGCGTCGGTTCCGAAGGCACCCGCAATTCCCTCGAAGTGGCCCGCAAATACAACGCCGGCTTCCTCCATGCCTCCACCTCCGAGTGCTACGGAGATCCCGACGAGCACCCCCAGCCGGAAACTTACTGGGGCAACGTTAACCCCATCGGCCCGCGTTCCGTCTACGACGAGGCCAAGCGCTTCTCTGAGGCGCTGGTCATGGCCTACCACCGCTATTACGGCGTGGACACGCGCCTGGTCCGGATCTTCAACACTTACGGCCCGCGGCTGCAGGCCAGCGACGGCCGGGTGATCTCCAACCTCATGACCCAGGCTTTGCACGGCGAAGACCTGACCATTTACGGCGACGGCAGCCAGACGCGCAGCTTCTGCTATGTCTCCGACGAGGTTGAGGGGATTCTTCGCTTGGCGCGCTCCCATGAGCATTTCCCCGTCAACATCGGCAATCCCGAGGAGTGGACCATTCTCCGGTGCGCCCAGGAAATTCTCTCCGTCACCGGATCGTCCAGCGCCATCCGCTTCGAGCCGTTGCCCCAGGATGATCCCACCCAGCGCCGCCCCGACATCGGCAAAGCCATCGCGCTGCTGGGATGGGAGCCAAAGGTGGATCTGCGCACCGGTCTCCAGCTTTCCCTCGACTATTTCCGGGACTCGGTGTCTCGCGGCGAGCGCGCAACCGTTGCGGGAGCCGCCGCCGGCCTCTCCACTGCGCCCTAACCCCCCGGCATTTTTCGCTCGCCCCCGACGGGCTGAAGGGGTAAATCCCTGATATATTAGGAAGCTGGAAAGCCGCGTGCCGTGGATTTGCACGCCGGTTCCGAGCTGCCTGGGCAGCACCGAGATCGGAAAGGATTGCCGCAGAGTGTTGATGATTCGCCTGGCGCGTGTGGGTGCGCGCAAACAGCCTTATTATCGCGTGGTCGTGATTGAAAAAGACCGCGCCCGCAACGGGCGTTCGGTGGAAGTGGTTGGCACGTATAACCCCCGAACGAATCCCGCTTCGGTCGACATGAAAATGGAACGCATTGAGTACTGGAAGAGCAAGGGCGCCCAGCCATCAGACCGGGTGGCCAAGCTGCTCCGTTCCGGTGCTTTGACCTCCGGTCAGCCTCCGGTGTCCACCACCGGCGGCGCTACCGACGCGGACGCCTCCGCGGCCTGAGTTTCAGCCAAGAATACGGAAGGGTCGCCCGTTCACCTGCTCCCGATTCCTCCCAAAAGGTTACTTTTGTTCTTCCGGGCCGCGGAGTGCTGCGATTTGTTCTTTTGTCCGTCTCAGCCATAAGGTACTATCCGCGTAACCCCGGAAGATGAACGTCGTGTGTCTTCCCGATGGGGGGCAGGATGAATCAGACAACAGATAAACCCGATGACATGCGGGAGTTGGTAACGGAAATCGCGCGAGCGTTGGTTGATGTTCCCGAGGCTGTGGTTGTTGAGGCCGTCGAACGAGAAGAGAGCACGGTGTTGCGGCTCCGCGTTGCCCCCACGGATGTTGGGAAGGTGATCGGAAAGCAGGGTCGCACGGCGCGTTCGGTGAGGACGATTTTGGGAGCTGTCAGCATGAAGCACCATCATCGCTACACACTCGACATTCTCGAAGAGGACCATCAGGGCCAGGGCCCCAGCGAGGACTAGCAGGACCCGGTTCGGATGGATTCCCCCCGTCCATTTCCCTCCCGTGCCCAGCAGGAGCCTCGTGCGCCTCAGAGCGGCGATGCCGCCTCGCGTCCCGCGCCGCCGGCGCGGTCCCCGTGGACGCTGCTGGCCCGCCTCGTCCGCCCGCAGGGCCGACGCGGTGAGCTCACGGCCGAGCTGCTCACCGACTTTCCTGAGCGCTTCCACCACCGGCGCCGCCTCTACCTCATTCCCCCCGAGCGCATCGGCACCCGTCCGCGCGAGATCGAGCTGGAGAATTTCTGGTTCCTCCGCAGCCGCATCGTGCTCAAGTTCCAGGGTATCGATTCCATTAATGAAGCGGAGGCCATCCGTGGCTACGAAGTCGCCATTCCTGCCGAAGAACGTGTGGCCCTCGACCCTGGTTCGGTCTACGCCGGGGAGCTGATCGGCTGCCACGTGATCGACCTGAACCACGACAGCCTCGACGTTGGTGAAATCGTCGATCTGGATCGCGGCTCCTCCAGCACCGAGCTGCTGGTCGTGCATCGCCGCGGCCTCCGCGGGCCCGATCGCGAAGCTCTCATTCCCCTGGTCAAGGAATACATCGTCCGCATCGATCCCGACCACCGCCGCGTCGAAATGCGTCTGCCCGAGGGGCTGCTCGAGATCAACGCCCCCATCACCGACGAAGAGAAGGCGCAGAACGCGGGCGGATAGCCTGGGAAATCCTGCTTTGGTTCCCAACTGCCTCTGCGCTCTCCGTGTCCTGTGCGGTTTCACCCCACAATTCATGCCTCGTTGACCTGAGATTCACCTTCGCCAGCATCCATCTGAAGACATTCCCAACGTGGAGGATGCGATGGGCATTAATCGCAGAGACTTCCTTCGGAGCGCTGCCGGAGCGGCCTCCGCAGCAGCACTGGCCGGTGTTCCGGCCGCCACTCCAGCCGGCGCTCAGGCCCTGCCGTCGCCGTCAGCCTCGCAGATCGAGCACATCGTCGTCGTCATGATGGAGAACCGCAGCTTCGACCACTTCCTCGGGTGGCTGCCCGGCTCACGCGGACGCCAGGCAGGCCTCTCCTACCTCGACAGCGAGGGAGAAGCGCATCCCACCTGGCACCTCACCACTGACGTCGGCTGCTCGCACCCAGACCCCGATCATTCTTACGCCGGCGGCCGCAGTGAAGTCGACAACGGCAAGATGGATGGCTGGCTCCGCACCACCACCAACGACACGTTCTGCATCGGCTACTACGAGGAAGCCGACCTGCCCTTCTTCAGCGCCGCCGCCCGCAACTTCACGACCTGCGACAACTACTTTGCCTCCATCCTGTCCTCGACCTTCCCCAACCGTGTCTTCCAGCACGCCGCGCAGACCGACCGCCTCTCCAACACCTTCGATCTCTCCACGCTGCCCACGATCTGGGACACTCTGGCTGCTGCCGGCATCAGCCATCGCTACTACTACTCCAACGTGCCGTTCCTGGCGCTGTGGGGATTGAAGTACCTCCCTATTTCGGCCCTCTTCGCACAGTTCCTGCTCGATGCGGCGGCCGGCACGCTGCCCGCGGTTTCGTTCCTCGACCCCAAATTCACCATCCTGGATGACGGGGAGGGCAACGACGACCACCCCCACGCCAACATTGAAGCCGGCGAAGCGTTCCTCAGCCAGGTGTACCGAGCCGTGACCGGCGGTCCTGGCTGGAAGAACACCGTGCTGATCATCAATCGCGATGAATGGGGCGGCTTCTACGACACCATCGCTCCGACGCGGGTCATCGCGCCCAACGACGTCGATACCGACCTGGTCGACGGCAAGGCGCTGCTGGGCTGCCGCGTGCCGACTCTGGTCATTTCTCCGTGGACGCGCGGCAACACGGCGACGCCGCGCATCGATACCCATCTCTACGACCACACCTCGGTGCTCAAACTGATTGAGTGGCGCTACAATCTGCTGCCGCTGACCGCACGCGACGCTTCCAGCGAGATCGACAATCTGGCGCTGGCCCTGGACTTCAGCAAGCCCGACACATCAGTGCCGGCGCTGCCTGTCGTGACGCCACCCATTCCCACGCCCTGCGGCCTTCTCGAGCTCGGCACAACCATCGACAACGAGAGCTACGACTTCAACGTGCTGAAGAACTCCGATCTGACCACCGGCTGGACGCTGCCGTAGCCCGCCAAACCCTGGCGCAAAGGAAAAGGGCCGCTTCGCGCGGCCCTTCACCGTTGTACTGATCCGAGATTACCGGCGACCCTTTTTCTTCTTCGCGGTTTTCTTCGCCGCCTTTTTCGCCGACTTCTTCGCCGGCGCCTTCTTCGCGGCCTTCTTTACCGCTTTTTTGGCGGATGTTTTCTTGGCTGCTTTCTTCGCTGACTTCTTCGCCGGCGATTTCTTCGCCGCTTTCTTCACGGCCTTCTTCGCAGCCTTCTTTGCAGCCTTTTTGGCAGGGGCCTTTTTTGCGGCTTTTTTGGCAGATGATTTCTTTGCCGCTTTTTTGGCCGGTGCTTTCTTCGCCGCCGCTTTGGCGGGTGCTGCCTTCGCCGCTTTTTTAGGAGCAGGTTTCTTTGCCGGTTTCTTTACCGGAGGAGGGGCAGGCGGAGCTCCGGATTCCGGAGCCGGCCCTTCGTCCTCGTCCATGTCATCGTCGTCGGAAGAGATGGTTGTGGTGGTTACCTCTTCCTCTTCCTCGTCTTCACCGAAGCCGTCCTCGAGCTCTTCCATATCATCGTCGGCTTCCGGCTCGAATTCTCCATCGCCCATTGCATGAAGTCTGTAGTCGTCCTGCATCCGATTATGCCCTCCGGCTCCGAGTCAGTTTCTCACCGCTGTATGAGTATGCCAGAAAAATCGGCAAAACCCTCGCGCCGCGGATTATAGCAACTGCATATGCGCAGTGGCCAATGTGCTCCGCTCATCGCATGCCACAATAAGATGCGTCCGGAAACGCTGCCGGTCCCATGTGCCCAGTTCCATGCGCTTCGATTTGATCACCATCTTCCCCGAATTTTTCTCCAGCATCCTGGAACATGGGGTGCTGCGGCGGGCCTGCGCCGCCGGCCTCGTGGCTGTTGAGGTCACCGACCTTCGGCAGTTTGCCCACGACCGTCACCGCACCGTCGACGACCGCCCGTTTGGGGGCGGCGAGGGGATGGTCCTCAAGCCGGAGCCGCTGGCCGAAGCTGTCGAGTCGCTGGGCCTCGCGCCCAAACCGGCCCGGGATCACAGCCGGGAGCAGGTGATCCTTCTCTCGGCGCAGGGTGCGCGCTTCACCCAGGCCACGGCCCGGGAGCTGGCCGCTTTGGAGCGCGTTGTCCTGCTCTGCGGCCGCTACGAAGGCGTGGACGAGCGGGTCAACCAGCTCCTCTGCGACCGCGAGCTCTCGGTCGGCGACTACGTTCTCTCGGGAGGCGAGCTGGCTGCGGCGGTGGTGGTGGACGCGACCGCCCGGCTGCTGCCTGGGGTGCTCGGCAACGAGGCCTCGAGCGAATATGAGAGCTTCGGCCTGGCCGAGCCGGAACCGGACGCCGGTTCCGGCGCACAGTCTGTCCCTCGATCGACCCACGGCGCCGGCGGGCTCCTTGACTACCCCCATTACACCCGCCCCCCGGAGTTTCGCGGAGTCGCCGTTCCGTCCGTCCTTACCCAGGGCGACCATGCGGCCATCCGGCGGTGGCGCCGCGAACAGGCGCTGGAAAAGACCTGGCGGAACCGCCCCGATCTGCTGGCGGGGGCTGTCCTGAGCGATGCGGACCGGCGCTTTCTTCGAAGACTGGGCTGGGACGAATAGCTCCCTGGGCGCATCGCCGGGGAATTCTCGCTTTTCGACCCATCGTGAAGGGACCTGTTTTCAGCGTGTTGCATTTTGCCTGTCGAGCCCCATCATCTCGCGTACCTGCGGGGCGAGTATTTCATGAAGCCCCATCGCGGACATGCCGGACTGGCGCAGGGAACGATGCTGTTCGGCGATGCGGATGAGCTGCTGGTTGAGGCGTTCCTGGTGGAGCTGGCGGCGGCGCTGGACGAGGGTGGCGAGGAGGCGTCCGGCGGATCGGTGGGAGAGGACGCCGCGATCGAGAGCGTCCATGATGTCGGAGAGGATTTCGTCGAATTGGGATTCGGGGGATCGGCGGATGGCGCCATGATAGCCGCGCCAGAAGGAGGCATATTCGGAGGGAGTGGGCGGCGTTTCGAGGGCGAGCTCAGGAGGCGGCAGGGCGGAGCGGCGGGCGCGCTCTTCCAGGGCCTCGGGGGTGTGATGGCGGCAGAGGGAGCGGTGATGGCGGGCGGGACACCGGCAAGGGCGTCCGTCAGGAAAGACCCAGGAGCAGCGGACCATGTGAGACCTCCAGCCGGCAGGCAGTCGCCGGCAGCGGGTAGCCAAATACAAAAAGGAAGGCCGCCTTTTGGGCGGCCTTTTTCTTTTTTCACTCTATAAGTTCAGAATAACAAACCGCGGCGGGTTTACTGCCAAATCGTGGGGCGTAGAAGTCTTTTTAATTCAATGGGTACGCGGTCGTACTGTTACCAAAAGGACTTGACGAGATTTCCACAGTTGCGTCGATTTTGCCATAAAAGGCTCGTCAGGACGGCTGAGAGGGGGACTGGGGCAGGTCCTCCGGCTCCGGACCTTCTTCGGCCACGAAATCTTCCCAGGGCAATTCGCCCTGCAGGACGGGCGTGAAGCTTTTCCGATGGAGCGCCGAGGGTCCCAGCGTCTGCAGCGCTTCGCGATGCTCCGGCGTCGCGTATCCCTTGTGGGAGGCCAGGCCGTAACCCGGATATTCCGCGTCCAGCTCGCACATGCGGCGATCGCGGTAGACCTTGGCCACTACCGAGGCGGCCGCAATCGAGATGCTCAGCGAGTCGCCGTAGATGATTTTGGTCTGGGCATGGGGGAGATCGAGCCGCAGCGCGTCGATCAGCAGATGATGCGGTTGAGGAACCAGCTGCATGACCGCGGCTGACATGGCCATGCGGCTCGCCTGGTAGATGTTCACCCGGTCGATCGTATCCGCGTCGACTTCCTCGACGGCGACCGCAATCGCGCGCTGCCGCACGATGGCCGCGAGGCGCTCGCGATCTTCCTGGAAGAGCTGCTTGGAGTCGCGGAGGCCGCGAATGCGCGTATCGAGGGGAAGAATGACCGCTGCTGCCACGACGGGACCGAAGAGGGCGCCGCGTCCCACCTCGTCCACGCCGGCGATCAGGGTGGCGCCGGTGGCCCGCGCCAGCTTTTCGTATTTGTTACCGCAGGCCAGCGACCGCAGCATGCGCATCTTGCGGGTTGCTGCCGTGACCTCGTCATCGGGCAGCAATCGCCGGCCACTCTTGCCGACGCGCTCGGCCTTGCGTCCGCGCTTCGGAGCCTCAACGGCTTCCTGCGCCGCCTTCAGGTCCGGTCCCGAGAACTGCCCCATAACGCGAGTCTACCGCCGGATTTGCTGCGGACGCCCGTGGAAAACGCGGTGTTATTGCGAGCGCAATGCCATCATCGGATCGACGCGAGTGGCGCGGCGCGCCGGCAGCCAGCACGCTGCGAGCGCTACACCCAGCAAGAGCACCGCTACCGCGCCCAGGGTCGCCGGATCTCCCGCGCGGACGCCATAGAGAAATCCCGCCATCAGACGGGTGGTCATCCAGGCGCCGGCCAGCCCGATGGCAATCCCGGTGAGCGCGAGGGTTCCGCCCTGGCGCAGCACCATGCTCAGGATCTGGCCGCGGCCTGCGCCGAGCGCCATCCTGACACCGATCTCCGCGGTCCGCTGCAGGACGGTATAGGAGATGACTCCGTACATGCCTACCGAAGCCAGCACCAGCGCCAGGAGCCCGAAGGCGCTCAGCAGCAGCAGGGCGAAGCGGTCCGCGGACATGGAGGCGTCGACCAAGGTCTGCAGCTCGGTGAGCCCCGAGACGGGCAGCTGCGGATCGACTCCGTCTACCGCCTGGCGCACGGCCGCGGCAAGCCCCGCAGCACTGCCGTGCAGGCGCAGGGCGTACTGCATGGTCTGCATCGAGGGCCACGTTTTGATCTCGTTCTGGGTGTAGGGCACGACCATCTGCGGCGCGGGCGGCTCGCGCAGCGAGGTCTGCTTCGTGTCCGCGACGACGCCGACGATGGTGCGCAGGGGAATGCGGACCAGACCTACGCCGACCTGCTTGCCCACCGGGTCCTGGCCGGGCCAGTACTTCTCGGCCATGGTGCGATTGATGACGGTGACCGGGCGCGAGGCGAGGGTGTCGCTGGCGGCGATATCCCGGCCCTCTTCTAACGGCGTGCCTATCGCCTGGAAGAATCCTGGCGAAACAAACTGGTAGTTGGCTCCGGGTGCGTCCTTCGGATTGGTGGTTGATCGCCCAGGAATGCGGATGATGGTGCTGTCGGTTTCGCCGCCCATGGGGACCACTGAGGCAAAGCCCGCCGCCTGCACTCCCGGAATCGCCTGTAGTCGCTGCAGCACTTCGCCGTAGATCTGCGCCATGCGGTTCGTATCCGCATATTGTGCCGAGGCGGGCAGCGGCAGTTCAAAGGTCACCACGTGGGTCGCGTCGAAGCCCGCCTGGGTGTGCAGCATGGTGTAGAAGGTGCGGAGCAGCAGTCCCGCGGCCGCGACCAGCACCATGGCCAGCGCCACCTGTACCACCAGCAGGCCATTGCGAATGCGCGGCGCAGTCAGCTCGCCGACGGTGCGCTGGCCGCCTTCTTTGAGAGCTTCGACCAGATTCATGCGGGTGGCGCCGATGGCCGGGCCCAGGCCGAAGAGCAGGGCAGACGCCAGGGTCAGGCCCAACCCGAAGAGGGCCACGCCCCAATGAAGCCCCGCCTCGTGCAGATGCGGCAGGGTCGCGGGCCCGAGGCGCTGGACGGCCAGAACCCCGGCTTCGGCCGCGGACAGGCCGAGGGCTCCGCCTACCAACGCCAGCAGCAGATTCTCAATCAACATCTGCCGCACCAGACGGCCCCGGCGTGCTCCGAGGGCGCCGCGCAAAGTAAACTCCCGGCGGCGGCCGACGGCGCGGTTGAGGGTGAGCCCGGCCACATTTGCGC